>JBBSKE010000040.1:0-14670 GCA_038256595.1 Tepidiformales bacterium
GACTGCCTCATGCAGTTCGGAACTGGCTTATCTGTAGGCCCAGACACGAATGAGGCGTCTGACTGGCTGAACGAATTGGAACGATCAAGGTCTTTGTTCGCGCAACATGCTTCCCGTGAAGTGTTACAGCAGTTGCCATTCACGGTCCACGATTCTAAGGAAGCGATGGAGCTGGAGAAGCTCGTCAGTCGCTTAGAGTCCGAGGGCCACGGGAGTCTCGAATCCAGTTTTTACTCCGGCGAAGTGGCGCCGGGGTAGCCTGCTAGCAGGGTGCTGCAGAATGGCGACTTGTTGAGGTCGCCGAGGTCGCCATCGCTCACAGGACTTTTGCAGGGTCGGGCCATGGGTTTGGGGAGGAAGAATCCCGCTGAATCTGGCCCTGGACGGCCGCTAATTCGGTGATTCAGGCCTGAATCCGACCTTCGACGGCCGCTCAGACGGCGGCGGGCGACAGCTTTGCTATCCGCACCAGGTTGCAGGACGCTGCCGCCATCAGGAACCAGTACCGGTTCCGTTCCAACCCGATATAGCGTAACTTCCGGCTCGCCGCCACCGTCTTCAGCCAGCCAAATGGCTCTTCCACGAGCTTTCGCCGACGCTGGCTCAGCTCGTACTCCGGCGTCTTCGCGACCTCATCTGGCACCGCGCTGCGGCGACCGTTCTTCCCGCCAGAGGTGTTCTGGGCGATATGCGGCACAATACCGCGCTCTGTGATGGCGTCGACGAAGCCGCGGGTGTCGTACGCTTTGTCCGCCCCGAGCGTGCACCCAGGCTTGAGTTCTTGCCGTTTGATGAGTTCCAGCGCCGTGTCTCGTTCGGCCGTCCCGCTTGCCTTGCATAGCTCAGCATCGACGATCAGCCCGTTCCGGTTCTCGGTCAGCAGGTGGCCGCTGTATGAGAGCCGGGCTTCGTGACCATGCCCTTTGCGCGCCAGCCGGGCGTCTTCGTCCGTCGTCGATGCGTGTGTCTCATTGCTGAGCCTTTGGCCGTGGAAGTCCGCTGGCGCGTTCCGGCCGCCTCCCGCCGGCGGCTCGGTCTCATCCTTTGGTCGAAAGCTCTTGATGGACGCCCAGGCCTGGAGCAACGTCCCATCGACGCTGAAGTGCTCTTCCGAGATGAGTTTCCTGGTCTTCGCCGTGCGTGCCGTCGCACCCAGGAACTCCTTTGCCACATCGAGATCGAGAAGCCGTTGGCGATAGTGGCTGAAGGCCGTCGCATCGAAGGCATCGTCGGTGATGTTGAGGCCGAGGAACCACTTGAAGAGCAGGTCGTACTGCAGCCGCTCGCAGAACTGGCGCTCGGAACGAATCGAGTAGAGGGCCATGAGGATGGTCCCTTTGAGGAGATGTTCTGGGGGAATCGAGGGGCGGCCTCCGGCCCGGTACAGCTTGTCAAAAGACGGGGAGAGCTCGGTCAACAGTTCATCGACAAGCGTCCGGATGCGGCGAATCGGGTGCTTGGCGGGGACCAGGTCATCGGGAGTGACCCCGAACAGCATCTTCGCCTGACGTTCGTTGCGGCCGCGCATAGCACCACCTCCTGGTGGCGCCATGATCCCAGATTCCAGCCCCGCTGAGAACCTTTTGCAGCACCCTGCTAGCGCGGCGACCAGGTGACCACGCCGATGACACCCGGCTCCCATGACAGGGCGAAGCGGCCGTCCCGCTCCGTGATGTTCGCGGCGAGGTATTCCTGCAGGCGCTTGTCCTTCTCGCTGCCCACTTTGACCCACGTCTGGCGGCGGGCGTTGGCAAGGATATCGTCGCGCCGGCTGAAGCTGGCGGCCGGCCGCGGTACCATTCTCACTTCGAACAGGCGGCCCTTTGCGAGCAATAGCGCGAGAAACTCGGGCAGGGCAGGCAGGAGCGCGCGCGGCTCCCCATGCACGTATTGCCAGGCGCCGGCAAAAGCCGAGGGAGGCGGCCGGTCGAGGTTCACGAACGTACACATCCGCCGCGTGGCCCGCTCCATGTGGTCGATGAACGGCCCGATTTCGGCGACGTCGTTCCCGATCATGGACATCAGCGAGCAATCGGCTTCGACAGCCACCGAATCGTTCCAGCGCGACTGGCGAATCTCGATGTTCGAAATCGCGTGCTCGTCCATCCCCTCGCGCAGGACGCCGATCATGCCATCGGACGGTTCGACCGCGATAACGGATTTCGCGCGCAGGGCGATCGGCAACGAGTAGCGCCCGCCGCCCGCGCCGATATCGAGCCACGTCTCGTCTACCCGGACCATGTCACGCAGCAGATCGAGCACCGGCTCGCCGGTTCGATGCGGGTTCGCCTTGAACGCAGAGGCAATCGGGCCGTAGAAATCGGGGCCATCCGGCTCTTCGCGCAGGCGTTCCACCTGCTGGCCGTCGGCCACCACGCGTTCGCGCCACTCCGCCAGGGCCACGCCGATATCAGGTCTCAGGACACTTGTCATGAGGCCAGTGTCTGCGAACGCCGAGGGCGACGCAATCGCTGAGCCCGCGACCCGGTAGGATGGTAGAGCCGGGTGCTGCGAAGCCTCGGCGACCTGGAGGGGAAATTGAGCGAACAGTCTTCGTCGTCGTCCGAACCGAGCACACAGGCGGCGCCCTTGCCGCCCGGCGTCGGCTGGTACCAGGGGCCGTTCCCGCCGCGTGGCTGGGCGAGCGACCGGGAGAGCATCTGGCGCGTGCTGCTCCGGCGCGGACTAACCGCAATCCTTCTCCTGACAATCCTCTTCGGGTCGATGTTCTTCTTCTTCATCGCCCTCGCCGGCGTCATCGGCGCACTCGCCAGCGGCACCGATTCCTCGCCAGACCGCGATGACCTCTCGACCGAGTTCGTGGCGGGCGACGAGGACTCCGACAACAAGCTGCTCCTCGTCCGCGTCAGCGGCCCAATTCTCGGCGAGGACCCGGGCGGCGGTGGCTTCTTCAGCCTCAGCGGCGCAGTCACCTACGGTTACTCCGTGAAGGAAGAACTGCGCAAAGCCGCGCTCGACCCATCTATTAAGGGCGTCATCCTCGAGATGAACACGCCCGGTGGCACGATTTTCGGTTCCGAAGCGATCGCAGATGGCGTCACCGCCTACCAGGAGTCGACCGGCAACCCCGTGCTCGCCTTCGTCGCCGGGATCTCCGCATCGGGTGGCATGTGGGGCATGGCTCCCGCGGACCGGATTCTCGCCGATTCCGGGTCGCTCGTCGGCTCGATTGGCGTGATCATGGGGCCCTTCGTCTACTACAACGGCGTCGTCGCGACCGATGGCGGCATTCTCGGCGGTGGCGTGACCACGACCAATGGCATCACCGCTGACTACATAACGGCGGGCCGTTCGAAGGACGTCGGCAACCCCTATCGGCCGCTCACTACCGAGGAGCGCGCGAGCCTCCAGGCCGGGATCGATTCCACCTACGACGACTTCGTGACCCATATCGCGACAAACCGGAACATCAGCGAAGCCACCATCCGCGACCAGCTCGGCGCGATGATCTTCAGCAACGAGCAGGCACAGGCGTCGGGCCTTATCGATGGCACGGCGAACCGGCAGGACGCCTACGTCGAAGCGGCAACGCTCGCGGACGTTCGCGACTGGCAGGTTGTGCGTTCGAAGGACTCGATTAGCCCGCTCGCCGGGTTGTTCGCCGACTTCAGGGGCGAAGAACCGGAAGCGGCCGCCGCACCCGAGACGTTCAGCGTCTGCCTGCCGCCGAACACGGTAATGGCCTACTACGGCGACCTCGGAGCGCTCTGCAAGGAGTAATTGGCGCGATTGGCGTGAAAAAGTGACAGGAGCGACAGGAGCTGCCGCCCGGGCGCGATATCCTGTGGCCAGGTCCTGGAGAGAGCGAGAGCCGATGTCAGTCGTTGTCACATTGCCATACGGGGCGCCCGTCTTCGAAGCGCTCGTGCTCGTCATCAGCGAGGCGAAGCGTGACGACGCCCTGGCGCCGGTCACCGTCGTCGTGCCGTCGAACTACGCGGCTCTTTCGATGCGGCGCGAGCTTGGCCGCCGCGGACCCGTGGTCAACGTTCGCTTCCTGGTGCTGGCGCGGCTCGCGGAGCTGCTCGGGGCGCCCTCCATGCCGAAGGAGAGGCGGCCGCTCACGCCCTGGCGCCGCGCCGAGGCGATTCGAGCCGCGCTCCTCGTCCATCGCGGCACCTTCGAGCGCGTCGCCAGCCATCCCGCGACCGAACGCGCCCTCGAATCCACCTTCCGCGACCTCAGCCTCGCCCTTACCGAGACGCTCGAGCAGCTCCCCCGCCTGTCGAAGCGCGGAGCCGACGCCGTAGCCATCTATCGCGACTATCGTGCCCTCGTCGCCGATACCTACGAGGTCGAGGACCTCGCCCATGCGGCTGCCGCAGCGGTTCGCGCTGGTTCTGCTGCCCTCGGCGACATCGGGCACGTCGCCTTCTTCCTGCCCCGCGCACTCTCCGCCGGCCAGGCCGAACTCGCCCGCGCGCTCAGCGATCGCGGCGCCTCGTTCATCACTGGCATCGCCCACGACCGCGCCGTCTACGAGACGCACGTTGATCTGCTCGCCAGCCTCGGCGTGCGCGGCGATCCCGGGCTCTACGAGGGCGAGGCAGCCACGGCGACTAACGTGCTTCGCGCCGTCGACCAGGAAGAGGAGGTGCGCGCCGTCGTGCGAAGCGTGCTCGCGCTCGCCGAATCGGGGACGCCGCTCCACCGCATGGCGGTCCTCTTCGGCAGCAGCGACGACTACGCGCCACTCGTCGCAGAGCAGTTCGCGGCCGCCGGGATCCCCATCAACGGTCCGCCGATTGCGAAAATGGTCGACACCATGGCCGGCCGCTTCCTCGCGCGGTTGCTGCGGCTCGAGCGCACGAAATACCGCCGCGATGCGGTCATGGAGTGGCTGACCGCGGCGCCAGCAATCGAGTCGGTCGAAGGCGAGCGCGCCGGGCACCTCGCGCCGGCCGCCGCATGGGACGAAATCGCCCGCGACGCAGGTATCGTCCACGGCTTCGAACAGTGGTCCGAGCGGCTCACCACATGGGCACGCATGCCCCGGACCAGCGAAGCTGCTGCCGCTCTCGCCCTTCGCCTGCGCGACTTCATGGAAGACCTCGCGCGCCAGCTCCGCCCTCCGCGAGAGCCGTCACTCGCGGCCATGGCCGAATGGGCCGATAGCCTGTTCGAGCGCTACCTCGCTAGCGTCGACGCCGCCGCCGGCCAGTGGCCCGCCGCCGAGGCCGAAGCCTACGCCGAGATTCGCTCCATGCTCCGCTCGATTGTCGACGAGCCGCCGCTGCTCGACCCTCGTTCGGGCCGCGAAATCCTCGTCCTCGGCGAACTTTCGTTAACCGAAGCCGTCGATCAGTTCGCTGACCTCCTGAATCGCCATTTCGACCGCGCCATCGGCCGGCTCGGGCCCCACGGCAGCGGCGTGTTCGTCGGCGGGCTCTCGGTTGTCCGCGGGATGCGGTTCGAGCACACCTTCGTCCTCGGGATGGTCGATGGCATCCTGCCGCCTTCGGGCCGCGAAGACCCAATCATCCCCGACGAGGAGCGCAACGACTCCGGTCTGCCCCAGCAGGGTGCCGTGCGCGCCCGCTGGCGTGAGGATTACCTCGCCGCCATCGCATCAGCTGGCGAGACGACCCTCTGTTTCGCGCAGTCGAGCCTCCGCTCGCAGTCGAAGCAGATGCCCTCGCGCTGGTTGTTGGAGTCAGTCAGCCGCCTCGCCGGAGAGCGCAAGACGAGCGAGCAGTTCGCTGGGCTGCATAACCAGCCCTGGCTGCACGACGTTTTCTCGTTCGAGCACGCCATTTCTGGCGAGCGCCCCCCGGCCTCCGCGCAGGAGTGGGAGTTGCGCAGCCTCTTTCGCGGCGGCAACCCGCGCGAGCACTTCCTCGCCGAGGACCCGGTGCTGGAGAGCAGCATGGCAGCTGCCCAGGTGCGCATGCCCGCCTGGACCCGCCGCCACCGCCTCGATTTCACGGACCTCCCGGTCTATTCGGGTGGAGTCGGCCCGGGCTACCAGTTCGACGCGAATCGCGCGTATTCGGCCACCTCGCTGGAGACGCTCGCGGTTTGCGGGTTCAAGTACTTCCTGGGCAACGTAGCGCGCGTCAAAGAGACGAACCAGCCGGAGATAATCTCGCGCATCCCGCCGATGGACCGCGGCAACGTCATCCACGATGTGCTGGAGGCGTTCTTCCGCGACCGCATGGCCCTCGGGCTGCTCCCCGGGCCGGGCGAACCGTGGAACGAGGCCGACCGCGAGGCACTCATGGCGCTCGCGAACGTCGAGTGCGACCGTGCCGAGGCGCGCGGCATCACCGGCAGCCAGATCCTCTGGAAGGTAGACCGCTCGCGGATTCTGCGCGACCTCGTACTCTTTCTCGAAGCCGACACGGCCGAGCGTGCGAAGCACAACTCCACCTTCCTGCACGCCGAGCAGGCGTTTGGTTCGAGCGGCGAGGAGGCCTGGTCGCCCGTCGAAATCCCGGTTGGAGACGGCCAGACCGTGCGCTTCAACGGCCGGATCGACCGCGTCGACCGGGCAGCCGATGGCACGCTGCTGGTCTACGACTACAAGACGGGTTCGGCTTACTCCTACAAGAAACTCGATTCCGGCGAGTCGGAGATGGGTAGCCCGGCCTTCCTCCAGCTGCCGATTTACGGCCGCGCGGTGCAGGAGAAGCACGGGCTCGATGGCGAATCCGTCGCAGCCTACTACTGGTTCGCGAGTGAGCGCGAGGACTTCCGCGTCGTCGGTGGCTCGCTCGATTCGGTGGTCGATAGCCGCCTCGAAGACACACTCGGCGTGCTCGTGCGCATGGCCGAAAGCGGCACCTTCCCGCCAGTCCCGGGCGGCTCCTCGATGTTCTATCCCGGCAGCCGCCAGACCAATAAGAACTGCAAATATTGCCCCTATGACCGCGTCTGCGAGGGCGGCGACCGTGAGCGAGCGTGGACCGAACGCAAATCCTCCGCTGGCATAGCGGAGTACATTTCGCTCGTCGAGCGCACCCAGGATGAGGAGTCGTCCAGTGACTGAGCCGGCCCGCATGCCTATCGACAGCGACGCCCGCGAGGCCATCTACCACCGCCTCGACCAGACGCTCTTCGTTACCGCCGGCGCGGGCAGCGGCAAGACCCACGCGCTGGTCAAGCGCATCGCCGGGCTGGTGCGTTCCGGGGTGCCGCTCAAGCGCATCGCCGCCATCACCTTCACGAACTCGGCCGCGGCTGAACTGCGCGACCGCGTGCGGGCCGAACTCGAATCCCTCGCAGATTCCCCGGAACGCCTCTCGCCAGCCGAAGTCGAGTACGTCGAAGACGCGCTCTCGACCATCGACGCGGGCGCGATCCAGACACTCCACAGCTTCGCCCAGCGGCTCGTCTCGCTCTTTCCGCTCGAATCGGGTCTGCCGCCGGAGATCGAAGTTCGGGACGAGGTCGCGGCCTCAATCGCCTTCGAAGACCGCTGGCAGCCGTTCACCGAGCAACTCATGGAAGATGGCCTCGGCGACCCGGAGGTGGCCGCGGCGCTCCTTCACGGCACGAACTCCGGGCTCACGGCGCTCCACCTGCGCAATATCGCGGTCGCGCTGAACAAGGAGTGGGACCGCGTCCTCGAGATCGAGTTCCCCTGCCCGCCAATGCCAGCACTCGACCCGAGCGACATCATCGCGGCGATGGAAGAGGCCGCCTCTCTCGTCGACCAGGTCATGCCCGGACGAGAAGCGGAAGACCGCGCCTACGGGCCACTAACGGCGTTCATCAAGCCCCTCGACGGGTTGCGTTCGAGCTGGCAGATGCTCCAATCGGCGAGCACGCCAACCGAACGGCTCGCAATCGAAGAGCGCATCTTCTGGCTCCTGCGTTCGGATATGTACCCGGTCCGCGGGAATATGGGCCGCGCTCCCAATTGGCGTCCCGGCGCCCTCGCCCGGGTTCGTAAATCGACGGGAGAGGCCACGGCAGCCCGCGACGAACTCCTCGGCGGCATCCGCGCAGCCTGCCTCGGGCCGATTCTGCGCGCCATCCAACAATTCGTCCGCGAGTATCGCGATGAGCGACTTTCGCTCGGCTCGCTCGAGTTCTACGACGTGCTCGTCCTCGCCAGGGACCTGCTGTCCAGCAACGCGGAGGTCCGCGGCCGCCTCCACGCGCGTTACGAGGCGATCCTCATCGACGAATTCCAGGACACGGACCCACTGCAGGTCGAACTCGCCGTCCTCCTCGCGACCGAGCCGCGCACCCCCGGCGCGATGCCCTGGGACGAAGCGCCAATTCCTCCCGGGCGGCTCTTCTTCGACCGCGACCCCACCCAGTCCAACTACCGCGTCCGCCGCGCCGACATCGACCTTTACACGAATGCGGCGCGGCGATTCGGCCAGCAGCCCCTCGGCGAGACAGTGCTCCTGACCCAGAACTTTCGCTCTGCGCCGTCGCTTATCGCCTGGGTGAACCAGGTCTTCGGCGAACTCTTCACGCTCGACCGGGCGTCCGGTGAGGTCGCCCAGGAAGCCTCCCAGGTGGCCTTCGACGCTCTTACCGCCTGGCGCGAGGAGAGCGTTCCCGGCGGCGTGGCGGTGCGCCTGCTCGGCGGGCCGGTGCCGAAGTCCGTAGGTGGCAATAAGTACGACCAGACAGACCTGGTCCGGTTGCGCCAGGCCGAGGCGACAGATATGACCGCGCTGATAGATGGCATCCGCGAGGATTCCAGCGCCTGGCAGGTGGTCGATGGGAGCGAGACCCGGGACGCGCGGCTGGCGGACATCGCCATCCTGCTGCCGACGCGCGTCGCTCTCCCGGCCATCGAAAAAGCACTCAACGAGCGCGGCATCCCCTGCCGTGTTGAGAGCCGCTCGCTGCTGTTCGAGACGCAGGAAGTGCGCGACCTGCTCATCATTCTCGCCGCAATCGACGACCCGACCGACCAGGTCGCGGTCGTCAGCGCCCTCCGCTCGCCCGGGTTCGGCTGCAGCGATGCGGACATCTACCGGTTCGCGGCCGCGGGCGGTTCGTGGAACTACCTGCGCGAACTGCCGCTCGAATACCCCGCGAACGACCTGGTTTCGCTCGGGGTCGCCGCCCTGCGCGACCTCCACGCGCGGCGCTGGTGGCTCAGCATCGGCGAAATGGTCGACGCCGTGATTCGCGAGCGGCGGCTGCTCCAGGTGGCCTTCACGGCACGCCGCCCGCGGGAAACCTGGCAGCGCCTGCGATTCGTCCACGACCAGGCGCGCGCCTTCACGAGCGCTGGTGGTCGAAGCCTTCGCCAGTTCGTGCGCTTCATGGAGCGCCAGGCCGAGGAGCAATCGCGCGTCAACGAGCGCGCCGTGAGCGAAGACGACGACGACGCCGTCCGGATCATGACCATCCACGCCTCCAAAGGGCTCGAGTTTCCGATCGTCATCCTCGCCGGCCTGAATTCGAAACCGCAGTCGATTTCCCCGGTCCTCCTCACGACCCCGAACGGAGGCGCCGAGATCCGGGTGGGGAATAGGTTCACGTCGTTCGAAACGGCCGGTTACCAGTCGCTTGCCGCGCGCGAGACGCTCATGGAGCGAATCGAAGACGACCGCGTGCTCTACGTCGGGGCGACTCGCGCCCGGGACCATCTCGTCGTCAGCCTCTACCACCTGCGCACCGCCGAGCCGAAAGGCCGCGTCGAGCCGCACCTGGACCGCCATGTTCGTGGCACTTGTTCTGCCGCCGAATGCATCTACGAAATCGCCCACGAACGGCCGGACCTCTGGCGCGCCGCCGAAGTCGCGGTGACCGAGCCGGCGCCCACCAAACCCAGCCTCGTCACTCGCGTCGATACCGCAGCCGACTATGCTGACTGGCGCACGACGCGAGCTGACCTCATCGCCAGCCAGTCACGGGCACCGGTTATCGCTGCAACCGCACTGGCGAAGGCCGGGCGACTCCTGGCCACGATAGATTCGGACGAAAAGGCCGAGCAATCCGACGAGTCAGCGCCCTGGAAGAAGGGCCGCGCCAGTACCTCGCTCGGGCGTGCGGTCCACGCCGTCCTCCAGACCATCGACCTCGCGACCGGCGAAGGTACGGCAGAAGCGTCGCGCGCGCAGGCGATCGCGGAAGGCCTGCCAGCACGGGACGCCGAGATCGCGAGCCTCGTCGATGCGGCGAGGCGTTCGCAGGCAGTGCAGACGGCGATCGCCTCCGGTCGCTTCTGGCGCGAAGTCTACGTCGCCACCGAAATCGACGGCGTGACCGTCGAGGGCTTCATCGACCTGCTCTACGAAGGTCCGGATGGCCTCGTCGTGGTCGATTACAAGACCGACTCGGCGCGCGACGCAGCCGCGATTGATGCCTCGATGGCCCGCTATCGGATGCAGGGCGCGGCTTACTCGCTCGCCCTGCAGGAGTCGATTGGCCGCCCGGTCGCGGCTTGCACGTTCGTCTTCATTCGACCGGCGGAGGAGCGGAACATCGCCGACCTCGCTGCTGCTATGGCCGAGGTGCGCACACTAATCCCGCTCGTCGCAAGCGGCAGCAGCGCCACGGGAGTCGAAGACGAGCCCGAGCCCGAGCCCGAGCCCGAAGCACCGCACGCCGATTCGCCGCCGCCCGAGCCGCCTGCTGCGCCTTCGGAGCCACCGGTCGAAGTCGTCGCGCCGAAGAAGGGAAAGCAGCTCGCCTTCGACCTCGGCGCCTGAACGTCACGATTCGCCGCGCCTGATCCGGTTGGCTGCGCTACAGTGTGCCGGGCGCAAACTGCCCGGAGGATTCGACATGGACCAGGACTGGAAACGGCCAGTAGTACATTGGGAAATTCGCGGGCAGGACACCGATAAGCTGGCAGCCTTCTACGGCCCGCTCTTCAATTGGCCCATCGGCGAGGGCAAGGTGCGGACCATCCCCGCAGGCATCGGCGCACCCGACGCTGGCCCCGGCGGCGCAATTATGCGCAGCGAAACGCCCGGCATCGTTCTCTACATCCAGGTGTTGAACCTGCGCGCGACGCTCGACCGCGTCCCCGAACTGGGCGGCGCAGTGACGCGCGAGCCGTTCGACCTGCCGTCCGGTGTCACGCTCGCCTGGATTACGGACCCGGAGGGCAACCGGCTGGTGCTGGTGCAGCAGTAGGTTTCAGATTGCGAATGGGCCGCCAGCCTGTGGCGGCCCGCT
The DNA here is from genome assembly GCA_038256595.1 of Tepidiformales bacterium. GTDB lineage: Bacteria > Chloroflexota > Dehalococcoidia > Tepidiformales > Tepidiformaceae > JBBSKE01. The sequence goes on from JBBSKE010000040.1 coordinate 11,119, forward strand.
CTCGAGCCTTTAGTGGCCTGCCGCCGACTGGAAGACTTCCATGAGCACGAAGTTCGAGGCCGTCGGGTGTACCCAGACGTTCGTCGAACCAGGCGCGCCGCGCGTGATGCGCCCGCCGCCAGCTTCGACCTGCTTCGCGAACGCCTCGACATCCGGCGTCTCGAAGGCGAGCAGGTAGAGCCCTTCGCCATGCGGGTTGAAGCCGTTGACGCGCTCCTTCATGAGCCGCGAAATCGGGCTCTCCTCGGAGACGGGCGAAATCAGCAGCATCACGGTGTTGCCGGCATAGCCCATGGGCACGAATTCGAAGTTGCCGACCTTGTTGTGGGCTTTTTCGCCGCACGGCTCCATTCCGAAGCGCGTGCGATAGTTTTCGACTGCAGAATCCAGGTCGTGGACAGCCACGGTGTAATGCTTATAGGTGAGCAATTGGGAACTCCTCGCGGGGATGTGCGGAAGTATACGGAGTGCTGGCGAACGGACACGCGAGAAGGTTGGGTTCGCCGGGGACGCAGCCCGGAGGGGATAAAAGACTGCGTCCCCGGAGCCAACAGCTTACGCTGCTTTGAACATCGGATGTGTTTCGAGTTTACCCGTCTTTCCCAAGTTTTGCTCGCACTATCCGCCCGGCAGAACCTCCCCATTGTGTTCCCCGAGGCCCGGCGCCGGCCTCCTCAGACTCCACGGTGTCGCGCTCAAAGTGTATGGCGCTCCGGGCATTTTGGCGGATGTCCCGGGGCGGCCCGGCACAGGGGCTTCGACGAAAAAGCCGCGGTCGGCCCAGTGCGGGTCTGCGAGCGTCTCGTCGGGAGCGCGGACCACACCCCACGCCTGGTCGAGGGCCTGGGCCTCGCGATAGACGGTCTCCGCGTCGGTGTTGGCGATGAATTCGGCGACCACGGCCATCAGCTCCTTCGCCTCCAGCGAACCACGGCCCGGCTGGCGAGCAAGCGGCGAAGCGAACCGCTCCTCGTCGAGTTGTGCGCCGAATCCGCTGGCCTGGAGCCACTTCTTCACCTTCGGCCAGGTCGAAGGGTCGCGTCCGACGCCGAAAACGAGCACGTCACGGCCATCTTTCGCGTGGTAGACCCAGCGCTCCGTGCGCGCGACGGAGGCGTGCCGGCCAGTCTGGCGGATGATGTTCTGGCCGCTGTAGAGCCAGTAGGGCATGCCCAGTTCTGTCGTCCCCGCGAGCGCCTCGTGCATCGAGCAGTCGATGAACTGCCCCTGCCCGGTCGCGTCGCGGTGGAGCAGGGCGACGAGAATGCCAACCGTCGCGAAATGACCGGCGGTGTTGTAGCCATGGTCGACCTGCGGGTAGGTCGGCGGCGCGCCGGGCAGGTCTTCCGGGTCGTAGCCACACATGTTCATCTGCCCGCCGAGGGCAAGCGCCACCATGTCCGAGGAGTGGTAATTCGCCCACGGCCCGTCCTGGCCGAACGGAGTCACCGCGCAGTGGATGAGCGCCGGGTTGGTCCCGCGAAGGGTGTCGTAGCCGATCCCGAGGGCTGCGAGCCGCCCGGGCGCGCCACCTTCGAGCACGACATCCGCGTGTTCGGCGAGTTCACGAAATGCCGCGCGGTCCTCCTCGCTCGATTCGAGGTCGAGGACAATCGAGCGCTTGTTCGTGTTGTAGTACCAGAAGCTGGCCGACTCCCCCGGCGCGCCTTCGACGTGCGGAGTGGCCGCCCGGGCCGCTGAGCCGCTGGGCGGTTCGATCTTGATGACGTCCGCTCCGAGGTCTGCCAGCAGCTTGCCCGCGTACTGCCCGAGTTCGTCGCAAACCTCGAGGATGCGGATGCCGTCAAGCGCCCCACCTGTGCCATTCGTCGCGTCGCTCACATGAACACCCCCGCCTCTTCATGCTCGATGATCTCTTCGTCCGACATGCCGAGGACCTCGCGCATGACGTCGTGGGTATGCTCCCCGAGCAACGGTGCTCCCCGGCGCGCGGCCCCCGGTGAGAGCGACAGGTTCGGCGTGAAGCCGTCGACGATCCCCGGTCCGATCTCCGGGTTATCGACCTCTCGCCACCAGCCGCGCGCTCGGAGCTGCGGGTCGCGAACAGCTTTGTCGCCCGGTTTCTGGCAGACGCCGCAGGGCACCCCGGCCGCCTGCAGCAGCTCCATGACCGCGTAATCCTCGCGCTCGCGGGTCCATTCGGAGATGTGCGCGTCGATTTCGTCGTTTGCGGCGAACCGCCCGGCGACCGTGGCGTAGGCTTCGTTCGTTGCCCATCCCGGGTCGCCCAGCGCGCAGACAAGGGCCCGCCACTGGGCATCGTTCATCACCGTGATGGCGACCCAGCGGTCTTCCCCGGCGCAGGGATAGGTGTTGTGCGGCGTCGCGTTCGACATCGCCGCGCGGTTACCGACGGGCATCACGTCGCGATTGCGGCGCCCGTTCACCGTGAAGTCCACAATCGGCGGGCCTGCGAGCGCCATGCCGGTCTCGACCTGCGAAACATCGACCATCTGCCCCTCGCCGGTCTTGTTACGATGCTTGAGGGCGGCGAGGATGCCGATGGCGCCGTAGTAGCCAGCCGTGTGGTCGAGGTAACTGAAGCCCCAGCCGGAGGGCGGCAGCCCCGGTCGGCCGGACATAAATGTCAGCCCGGACATGGCCTGGGCGGTCGGCCCCCAGGTGCTGTGGTCGCGGTCGCGGCCACTGTGCCCGAACCCGGAGATGCAGCAATAGATGACGCGCGGGTTCAGTTCGCGCAGTTCGGGATAGCCCAGGCCCCAGCTTTCGAGCACCCGGCTGGAGAAGTTTTCGACGACAATGTCGCTCTTCGCGATCAGCCGCTTCAGGACGTCCATGCCCATCGGGTGGCGAACGCTGAGCAGCACGCTCTTCTTGTTCCGGTTGAAATAGTTGAACGTGCCCGAATTGTTCCCGTTCGGCGGCCCGCCGACGTGCGGTGGCGCCATCCGGATGCTGTCGAGCGACTGGCCGTGCTCGATGCGAATCACTTCGGCGCCGAAATCTGCAAGGATGCGCGTCGCGGAAGGTCCCGCGACGATCCAGGAGAAGTCGATCACGCGGAGGCCAGCCAGCGGCAGGGCGGATTCGATTGCGCCGGGCGGCGAGGATGCATCAGTCATGAAATTCGTCCTCCCTCGAAGTCGAGATGTGGATTCCGGTTCGCGACTATTGCATACCGTGCCTGCGCGGGTCCAGCCAATCCCTCAGCGCATCGCCCAGCATATTGATTCCAAATACGGCGATGCTGAGCACGATCGTCGGGAAGGCGAGCAGCCACCAGCCTACGAACATGTAGTAGCGGCCCTCGCCGCTGAGCATCGCGCCCCAGGAAGGCGTCGGCGGGCGAATCCCAAGCCCAAGGAAGCTCAGGGTCGATTCGGCGATGATGATCGAGCCGAAATTGATGGTCAGGAGCACGAGTGTGGTCGGAAACACGTTCGGCAGCACGTGCTTCCACATGATCCACCATGCGGGCGCGCCGATGCTCCGCGCCGCGGCCACGTAGTCGCGAACGACGGTCGAGATGGCGGTCGAGCGAATCACGCGCGTCATGCCGATCGCGATCGA
>JBBSKE010000041.1:0-14609 GCA_038256595.1 Tepidiformales bacterium
ACCAGCGATGGCTAAGGTCTGGATTCCTGCCCTCCTCCGGCCCCTCTGCGACGACCATCCGCACATGGAGGTGGCCGCCACTACCCTCAAGGAGCTCTTCCTCGCGCTCGACGTGGAGTGCCCCGGCATCTACGACCGGATCGTCGAGAACGGCCGTATCCGTCCCGAACTGGCAATCGCGATCAACGGCGAGGCCGAATCATTCCCGCTTTTCGAACCGATCGGCCCGAACGCCGACATCGCGATCGTGCCCGCAATCGGCGGCGGCGCGAGCTAACGCGTCCGAACCAGTGGCAAACGCACAACGACCCGGCTCCGCAACGAAGCCGGGTCGTTCGATGTCTGATAGAGGCGGTTTGTGCAGCTACTGGCCGGTCACCTCTGAGGCGACGCCCGCCATGAAGAGCCGGAATCGCTGCGCGCTGCCGCCGAAGAAGCCGGTCTGCACCGTGTAGGTGCTGCCCGTCATCTGCGACGAAAACGGCTGGCCGATCGCGCCCGTGACGACGTACTGGTCGCCGCTGCTCGTGCCCCCGCCGCCAGGAATCGCGAACCAGGTGACGTTGTAGGAGCCGCCGGTCTGGGCCGCCACCATGGAGACGCCGAGCACTCCCGCGAGCGCCGCGCCCGAGATGAGCGCAGTCCACCGAGAGCGGCTCATTGCTTGATCACCACGATGTTGTAGGAGGTGCCGTCGGGGTACGAGGCGTCATCGCGGACGATCGCCCACTTCCCCTTCGCCGCCGCCGGGAGATCCTCCGCGCCCATGATGCCTGCTGCGGGAATGAAGACAACCGCGACGTGATGGGGCGAGCCGATGCCATCGAGGTCACCCGGACCGGCGGGCACGGTCGCTACGGGCGAACCCGTTGGTGTCAGTGCCGGCGGCGCCGTGGCGGAGACGACCTGCGAGACCAGGACGATCGCCGCCGGGTCGCCATCGAGCAGCGGCGAACTGATCCAGGTGATGTTGTGGAACGAGTTGCCCGCCGCCGGTACGTGAACGAATGCGAAGAGGTTCGCGCCAGATACCTTGAGCGGGCCGGACACTTCGAGCGCGGTCGATTGCGCATCGAGGGCGCTCGCCTTCACGCCGGTGCGGCCGGTGAAGGCTCCGCCGATGCCGGCCAGGCCAGAGGCTGAGCCCGTCACGCCGACGCCGGTCTGGTAGTCGGAGGTGCCGAGGACGCCAGAGCCAGCGCCGGAGTTTTCGCCGAGCACGCCAGCGCCTGCTTCGCCGCCTTCATTCGCACGCACACCGGAGATTGCGCTGCCGGTGCCGAGCTGGGTGATGGTCAGGAGGCTGCCGCTGGAGCTGTCGCCGTCGCTCTCCGCCGGGACGCTGAGCCCGCCCGCGGCCTGCGCATACATTGCCTGGGGCACCGGCATCACTGGCTGGCGGGGATTGAGCACGGTGAACTGGCCACTGCTGCCGGGCTTCACGGCGAGTTCAATCCAGCGCGCGTCGCCGTCGAAGACCGAGTCGCCGAAATCGAGCGTCACGCTGAAGAGGCCCGTCGTCACCTGGACGTCGTCTTTGGTGATGACGCCGGTCTCTGGCACCTGGGCGCCACCCACCTCGGAATCGTAGAGCACGAAGCGAAGGTCGTAGATGCCCGTGGGCAGCAAGCCACCATCGATGAGGCGGCCCTGGTAGGTGAAGCCCGAGCCGATGGCCGATTGAGCCTGGACCTGGGTGTGTTCGGAGGGGCCACGAATGCCCTGTCCGATGGCACTGGCAGCCGGAATGGCCGCGAGGACGACTGCCGCAGCAGCCAGCGAAAAAACGATCCGGGGAGAGCGCATAATATTCGCTCCTTTGTGAATGTGGGGCGCGCCGCAAGTATACGAGATTCTTACGGCCGGCGATGCCGCAGCTTCATGAACATCCGTTCGTTGACCGTTCCTAAGCCCGGCGGTACGGTCGAAACTGCGGCCACCCGGCGCATTTCCATTCGAAAACACACGCTCGGCACCCTATTGGCCATGCCCTTCGGCCAACGTCCGAGCCTGCGATCCCCAACGGCCACCCGGCCAGGGATTGTCGTCTGGAGGTCCCGTGGCAGCAGGAGTGATGCTGCGAACGAAGGGACAGGCCGTTGCCCGACGACGTGAATGCACGCGAACTATTCGACGATGCCCGCGACAGCCTTGCCGCCGGTGATTGGCAGCGGCTTGCGGCGAACCTCAGCAACGTCCACCCGGCCGATATCATCGAACTCGTCCTCCGCCTCGACGAGGACGAGCGCACCGTTCTCCTCGAGCACATCCCGACGGATATCGTCGGGCAGTTGTTCGAATTCGTCGAAGACGAGGAGCTGCGCCAGCTCATCGAGGGCATCGGCCTCGCGAACCTCCCGGCCGTGCTCGAAGAGGTCGACGACGACGTCGCAGCCGACGTCATCCAGCAGCTCGAACCCGACGACCAGGCCCAGACCCTTGCCGCCCTCGACCGCGGCGACGAGGTCCGCGACCTCCTCCAGTACGAAGACGAATCGGCCGGCGGCATCATGTCTCGCGGCTTCGTCCTCCTCCCCGAGGAGCGCACCGTGCAGCAGGCGATCGACTATTTGCGCGTCCTTCGCCCGCCATCCGAACGCGCCTACTACGTCTACGTCATCGACCGCGAACGCCGCCTCCAGGGCACCGTCAGCCTCCGCGACCTGATCGTTACGCCCCCGGGGCTCCAGATCGGCGAGATCACGAACCGCGACATCCACGCCGTCACAACCGGCACCGACCAGGAAGATGCGGCGCGGTTGATGCAGAAATACAACCTGCTCGCCGTCCCCGTCGTCGATGAGGAAGGCCGTCTCGAGGGCGTCACCACTGCTGACGACCTGGTCGACGTCCTCCAGGAAGAGGCCACCGAGGACATGTTCCGCATGGTCGGCGTCGGCGATGACGAGCGCGTCTTCAGCCCGGTGCGAACCAGCGTCCGCCGCCGCCTGCCCTGGATGGCGGTCAATCTCGGGACCGCGTTTCTCGCCGCCGGTACCGTGAGCATGTTCGATGCGACGCTCGCAAAAGCCTCGTTGCTCGCCGCCTTCATGCCGGTGGTTGCCGGGCAGGGCGGGAATGCGGGCACCCAGACGGCCACCATCGCCGTCCGCAGCATCGCCATCGGCGACCTCGACGTGCCGGACCTGTTTCGCGCCTGCAAGAAGGAGATCCTCGTGGCGGTCGCGAACGGCGTCGTCATCGGGCTGCTCGCGGGCGTCGCCAGCTACGCCTGGGAGCGAAATGCCGCGCTCTCGCTCGTCCTCATGCTCGCGCTCTTTCTCAACATCTGCACGGCGACGATGGCCGGCGTGCTCTTCCCGCTCGGCCTCAAAGCGGCTAAGGTCGACCCGGCGCTCGCGGCGAACATCTTCGTGACGACGGTGACCGACGTGATGGGGTTCTTATTCTTCCTGGGCCTCGCCTCAGTCGTCATAACGCGAATAGCCTAATCCTGAATTGGAGCCGCGACGGGAACCGAGCGGGCGCGTGACCTGCCACCATATCTTGCCCGCCAGGCACAGATGCAACCACACTGGCACCCCCAGGATGAGGAGTCGCCCATGGACCTCTCCGCGCAGCAATTCGTCGGCGAACTCACCGCCCTCCAGTCGGATGACGAACTCCGGAAGATCCAGCGCTACTTCAAATCTGGCCCCGGGGACTATGGCGAAGGCGACCAGTTCATCGGCGTGCGCATGGGCCAGGTCTTCGAACTCGCGAAGCAGTTCATCGATATGCCGCCGGACCAACTGGAACTTCTCCTCGAAAGCCCGGTCCATGAGGTGCGCGCCGGGGCGTGCAGCATCATGGACAAGCAGGCGCGACGCAAGAAGACGCCCGAATCGCGCCGCCAGGAACTCTACGACCTCTATCTCCGGCGCCACGACCGCATCAACAACTGGGATCTCGTGGACCTCGCCGCGCAGTTCGTGGTCGGTGGCTACCTCTTCGATCAGCCGCGCGACCTGCTCTTCGAACTGGCGCGCTCGCCGGTCACCTGGGAGCGCCGCACCGCGATCACCGCAACCGCCTACTTCCTGCGCCAGGGTGAGGCAGACGACACCCTCCGCATCGCCGAGATCCTGGTGAACGACCCCGAGGACATCATCAACAAGTGTACCGGCGGCTGGCTGCGAGCGGCTGGCGATATCGATCGTCCCCGGCTTGTCGCATTCCTCGACCGGCATGCCGCAACGATGCCCCGCGTGACCCTGCGCTTCGCCCTCGAACACTTCGAACCCGCCGAGCGAACGAAATACCTGGCCATGGCGAAGGCGACCGGCGCTGCTAACCTGCCGCCCGCTTGAACACGTCCGCCGTGAACGTGCCTGACGCGATGCAGGCCGCCGCCCACTCCTGGAGCTGCCCGGTGACCCATTCCAGGTCGCTGCCGATAGCGGCAACGATCGGTTCCTGCATGGCGTCGGTGACGGCTTCGATGTCATCTCGAAACTGGCGGCCAGACTCCGTGATCGCCCCGTTTGCAACGAATCCCCGCACTTCAAGGGCAGCGGTCGCGGCGGTAATTCGTGGCTCGCTCCAGCCGCGAGTGCGCGTGTATGGACCGAGCGGTCCGCCCAGCCAGACCTCGGTCATGACGTTCATCTGCACCGGGTCGAGTCCGGCAGCGATCGATGCCGCCAGGTGGCCATCTCCACGGTGCTCGCGAAGCATGTTGCAGGCTCGCCAGAGTTGGGCGGTTGGTTCCTTCGGCCAGGCGAGCGAGCGTAGCCCCGAGAACAGCGCCCGCGCCGTGCCGTCCGCCGCCTCCAGCCCATGGCGCAGCACATGCACGACCGGAAGCACGTCCGCTCCCGCAAGCACCTCGCCAAGACTCTCTGCGATAGCCTCTTCCTGCGCCGCCAGCAGCACGTCGCGGGGAACGGCGGCGCGCCCGCGTTCGTAGGCTGCAGAAATCAGACCTGGTTCGAACACACCGAACGCCGCGACCACAACCTCGGCGCTCGGCTCGCCCATCGGCGCGGCCCGCGCCCAGACATAGGCGGCCAGTCGGTCGAGTTCGGGCACTCCAGCACGTTCGAGGATCGAACGATGCGCAATGTTGTGCATCGCGATGGGCTCGAAGGCATCACGCAGGCGACGGGCGGGCCGGCCCACGAGCACCGGCCCCGGCAGAGCGGGCTTCTCTAATTCGTCAGTCATCGCCGAATTCTACGCGGAACGGGTAACGCCTGGACCTGCCAATGTCCGCATCCTCCGTCGAACCGGCGACATGGTCGAAATCGTCGATGTTGCCAAAACCGGCTCTCGGATGGCGAGCATTGAGGGAGCTATAGGGGCTAGTATGTGGCCAGCCCGGTCACTTCCGGATTCGATACTGACCCCGAGAACGAGAGCAAACGAATTGAAGCTTGGCACTTCCCTCCGCTTCCTTTTTCCGACTGGTGAGCACACGTATGTCCAGTTCCGGCGGAATCTGGATGCGATGCCACCCGGCGGCTTTGCTGAACGGCCGATGGGCTCGTTCGATACGGCGGAGCAAGCCGCGAACGTGCTCGACCTTGCCAGGACGGCGGCAGCGGCAAAGCTCGATGGCTTGCTTTTTGGCGACAATCACGGAGTTTCGGCGCGATATGCGAATAGCTTCTCGCCGATTCCGACGGTCGCCCGGCTTTCGGCGGTCACAGGAGAGATGCCAGTCGGATTCGTGATTCTCGCGCCGTTCTACCACCCGGTCATCCTTGCCGAACAAATCGGGACGCTTGCGGCATTCGCGGCCGCGCCCATCACCATCGTGCTCGCAAACGGCGGGGGACCAAATGCCTTCAGGGCCTTCGGCTACGACATAAAGACTCGCGCGCGCCGGCTGGAAGAGCTTGCGCACGTGCTCCGCGCCCTGCTGGCAGGGGAGGCGGTCTCTTTCGAGGGTCGCTACCTTAACCTCCAGAATGTCTCCATCAGTCCGTTTCCTCGGGTGCCGGTCGAAATCTGGGTCGCGGGAACGGTGCCGGCCGCCGCACAGCGGGCCGGGACGATTGGGGACGGCTGGCTTTCCGGGCAGAACGTTTCCGACGACGAGTCTGTTCGACAACTCGAGATTTATCGCAACGCGGCTGCGAAGAGCGGGAGGCCAATCCGTGCGGTCCTTCGCCGAGACATTTTTGTCGCCGAGACCGATGATGCGGCACATGCGGAGGTGGACCGCGTGCTCGCTGAGGGGTATCGCGGTACTGGAAAAGACGAACTGATCGTGGGCTCGCCGGAAAGCGTGGTAGAGCGACTCGCGTATTACCACGGGCTCGGCTTCGAGGAAGTCATGGTGCGCCACGTGAGCGGGAATCACGCCCTGATTAAGCGCTCCATTGAATTGATTGGCGAAAAGGTGCTGCCGGAGATTCACGCCTTCTGATTCACCTGGAATTGACTGCCAGGCTCCGGGCCGAGTGTTGGAAACATCGACCTCCGGACCTCCGGTATCACCACGCGCACAAACAACAAAGGCGGACCGAACACGGATCCGCCTTTGGTTGAGTTTCCAGGTGGAAGGTTCCCCACCAGCCGGGCTAGCAGCTAGCCGCTCGACGCTAGCAGCTACATCCCGCCCCACGCCTCGAGCCGCCGGAGACCCTCTTCCATGCGGTCGTCCGGGGTCGTCACCGAGAGTCGGATGTAGCCTTCGCCCTGGAGGCCGTAGCCGCGGCCCGGGGTGACGACCACGCCGGTATCCTCGATCAGTTTCGCCGCGTATTCGGCGCTCGTGATGCCGGCCGGGAGCTGCGCCCAGACGTAGAGCGAGGCCTTCGGCATATCGACGCTGAGGCCGATCTTGCGCAGCGACTCGACCATCCGCGTGCGGCGGTGCTCGTAGATCTTGTTGTGCTCGTCGATGCAATCCTGCGGGCCGTAAACGGCTTCGATCGCCATCCGCTGGATCGCCTGCGGGATGCCGCTGTCGATGTTCGACTTCACGCGCATCAGCGCATCGACCATCTGCTGGTTACCGACCACCATGCCGATTCGCCAGCCGGTCATGTTGTAGATCTTCGACCAGGAGTTGAATTCGACCGCCACATCACGCGCGCCCGGCACCTGGAAGATGCTCAGCGGCTTGTAGCCATCGAAGGCGACATCGCAGTACGGATTGTCGTGCATGATCGCGACGTCGAACTTCTTCGCCCAGGCGACCGCTTTTTCGAAGAAGGCGAAGTCCGCGACGGCGCCGGTCGGGTTGTTCGGGTAGTTGAGCCAGATGAGCTTCGCTTTGGTCGCGATGTCTTCGGGAATGGTATCGAAATCGACCAGCCAGCCATTTTCGCGCGTGCATGGCACCTTGTAACTCGTGCCACCGGCGAACATCGTGCCGATTTCGTACACCGGGTAGCCCGGGTCCGGGACGATCGCGATGTCGCCGGGATCGATGAAGCAGAGGGCCATGTGGCCGATGCCTTCTTTCGACCCGATGAGCGGCAACGTCTCCTTCATCGGCTCGAACTTGATCTCGAAGCGGCGCTCATACCAGTCGGAGATCGCCTTGCCGAGTTCCGGCAGGCCTTCCGATTCCGGGTAGCGGTGGTTGGTCGGCTCATCGGCGGCCCGGTGCAGGGCATCGAGGATGTGCGGCGGCGTCGGGATATCCGGGTCGCCAATCGCGAACGTGACGACATCGACGCCCGCCGCGCGCTTGGCGGCGATCTTCTTCGAGATTTCGGCGAACAGGTAAGGAGGGAGCGAGTCAACACGCTTCGCGAGCTTCATTTGGCGGTCCTGGGAACGGGATTTGGTGGCCCGAGGATAACAGGATGCCGCCTTTCGAGCGCGCCGCGGCCCGGATCAGGGCAGCGGCGTCGCATCGCCATCGAGTGCCGCCAGCATCTCGCCGATCGAGGTGAATTTCGCGCGGGGACGGCCTTTTGCCGCGCCGCCGGCCAGTTCCAGCGCGTCCAGCCGCTGCCATTCGTCGAATGAGACCGAACGCACGCCCCGCGAGGCGAGGAGCGCCGGGATCGCTCCCATTTCCAGCTTCGAAGGCGTGAAGGTGCGCTCCGCGGCCGCGTCCTCGAGCATGTTGTTCGCGGTCTCGACCGAATCGGGCTTGTTCGTCCCGATGACGCCCGACGGCCCGCGCTTAATCCAGCCGGAGGTGTACACCCCCGGAAGCGGCTGCTCGGTTTTGGGGTCGAGGACGCGCCCGGCGGCGTTGAGAATGACGCCCTGGCGCTCGTTGAATGGCACCCCCGGCAGGGGCACGCCCCGGTAGCCGACGCTCCGGAACACGAGCCCGGCCTCGATCGTCTCGGTCGTGCCCGTCGCCTTCGTAACGAGCGTGCCGGTCTCGGTGCGCTGGAGGACGTTGTGGGCAAGCGTGACGGACCGGACCTGGCCATGCTGGTCGCCATTGATCTCCGTTGGGCCGACGAAGAACCGCAGGTAGAGCTTTTTCGGCTTGTCCGTCGCCGGTTTCGCTGCTGCCGCCTGGATCATCTCGACTTTGCGCACGAGCAGGCGGTCCGTGGACTTGGCCATGTCTTCGACGCTGAGCGGGTCCAGTTCGGCCTCCGCGGGGAGGATCATGAGGTCCGCCTCCTCCATTTCGTCGAGTTCCTTGAGTTCCGGCGTCGTGAAGGCGGCCTGGGCAGGTCCGCGCCGCCCGACGAGGTAGACGCTCGTGACCTGGCTATTGCTGAGCGCTTCGACCGCGTAGGTGGGCATGTCTGTCGCTTCGAGTTCGGCCCGCGAGAGGCAGAGGATGCGCGCGACATCCACCGCGACGTTACCGACGCCGACAATCACGACCGTCTCCTGTGAGAGGTCGAAGTGGGAGTCGCGGAAGTCCGGGTGGCCGTTGTACCAGGCCACGAACTCGGTCGCCGGGTGGCTGCCGCAGAGGTCCTCGCCGGGGATGCCCATCTTCCGGTCGCTCTGCGCGCCAGTCGCGAAAAGCACCTGGTGGTAGTGCTCGCCAATGTCCTCGAGCGTGACATCGCGCCCGAATTCGACGTTCCCAAAGAAGCGGAAGCGCGCGTCGTTCCCGGTGAGGGCGAACGCCTTCGTCACCGATTTAATCTTCTGGTGGTCGGGCGCTACGCCTGCGCGGACGAGGCCGTAGGGCGTCGGCAGGCGATCGAACATGTCGACGGTGACGCCCTCGTTGCTCTTGAGCAGGTGGTCGGCGGCATAGAAGGCGGCAGGGCCAGCCCCGATAATCGCAACGCGGAGACCGTCGTTCGTGTTCGAAGCTGGCATCTGGTTCCTCTCCTGCGACGGAGCCGCCGCGGTCAGTTGTCCATGAGCTGAATCGTGAGGGTCTCGACCTCGCCTTCGAGCTCGTTGAGCTGCGCGCGGACCAGGTCGCCGAGCGTCACCATCCCGACCAGCTTGCCAGACTCCACGATAGGGAGGTGGCGAAAGTGCCGCTCGGTCATGGTCCGCAAGAGCGCCTGGACGTCATCCTGGGGGCTCCCCGTGAGGATACCCGTCGTCATCAGCTCGGCTACGGGCTTGTCGAGCAGCCCCGGCTGGAGGGGCAGTTCGCGCACGATATCCCGTTCGGACAGGATTCCGACGGGCGCGCCACCGCCATCGAGCACGATGAGCGCACCGATATTGTTCTCCGCGAGTATTACCGCGGCGTTGCGAATTACCACCGATGGGTCAACGGTGAACACCGAAGGGCCTTTTGTAGCCAGGACAGAATCGACTTTCATGCTTTGCCTCCGCGGACGCCTGCCCGGTGGAACCGTTCGCAGCCTACCCTATCGGCGAAGCTTGAAGTTGTCCCAGGACACCAGCTTATCCGGTGTGAGGACGACCCATCGGCCATTGCGGCCACGGACCGTGGCGGCGTTGCGCCGCGGTTCGTTGGTCGCCTCGCCATGTCCGCCAGCGTACTTTTTGCCCATTTGCATCCGGATCTCTTCGAGATGCGGGTCTGCGTTCTCGTCCTCGGCCGTCTCAAGCACCGCCGCCTTGCCCTGGAACATCGCGCCCTGGAGTTCCGGGAACTGCTCATTGCGGTCGACGACGATGGTGCAGTCGGAGTTGCGGCGAAGGTTCACGACCTTCTGGCCGCGGCAGTAAGTGTAGATCTTGCCACCGGCCCAGCCGAACCAGAGGGGCGTCACGTTGATGCGCGTCCCCGGGCCGATGGTGGCGATGCGCATGTTCCAGGTGGAGAGCATCATCTCGTCCAGCTGCTCGGGAGTCAGGGCCAGGTCCTTGGAAATTGGCACGGCGTATCACCTCGAATCGTATGTGCGCAGATGATACACTGGTGGCCTGAACTGCCGCGCGGGCGTGGTTCAATGGCAGAACGCGACCTTCCCAAGGTTGAAGCGAGGGTTCGATTCCCTTCGCCCGCTCCAAGTTTTTCGAACCAGGAAGCCGCCTCATTTCTCGTGAGGCGGCTTCTTTTGCGTTCGAACCCGGGTCAGGCGGCGATAACCTTGTCTTCGGGCAGGAGTATGGCGGCGACGAGCGCTTCGAGTTCGGCCTGGCCGGTGAGCTCCACCGGCGCGGCCGTCGGCATCGTGTGCATGAGCCTGAAGGCCTCCTCGATCATCGCGCCGCGAATCGCCGGGCCATGCCCCGAAACGATCTGGGTGATTGGGAGCGACGCGACGCGGTTCACCGTCGCCGAGAACTTCGCCTGGTCGGTCACCGCATGCCACGGCGCGATGTAGCCCGAAAGTTCGACCGAACCGGCGCGAAAGAACTCGATGTCCAGTTCTGCCGCGCTGTCCACCGGCGACTCTACAGCCGTGCCGAACGCATCGCTGGACCAGTACACGCCCGTCTTCGAATCGAAGAGCCCGCGGGTGGTCGGCGAGTCGTAGAGCGGCGGGCGGACGGCGCCGAATGTGCGGTCGCCGGCGTCGAACGATTCGCCATCGTTCACCCATCGCATCCGGTGGAGTGGCAGCGACCGGTCGATCGACATCCGTTCGACGGAGAACATGCTGGTGACGAGCGTCGCATTCGGACACATGTCCATCACCTGGTTGAGGTTGCCAGTGTGGTCCGGGTCGTCGTGCGACAGGAATACCCACTTCACGTCCCTGGGCTCCACGAGCGAGAAGACGTCCTTGAGCCACTGCGTGCGGTTCGAGCGCGTACCCGTATCGACGATGATCGGCTCCTTGCCAAGGATGACCAGCGAGTTGATGTAGACCATCAGCGGGGCCTCGCCTTCGCCCGTGAGCTGACGAATGAGATAGGTGTCGGCGGCGACTTTGAGGGGAGCATGGTGGAAGCGGGGAGCCTGGAATTGCATCTGAGGAGTGCCTTTCTTTCGCGAGAGTCGTGGGCTGGTTTCTTTGCGTCTTGTTGTGAATTGGTTGGGCCGCTCTGCCTGGTGCCAGTGTCCGGTCTTCACCGTCGCCTCGAATCGCACAGTCACGTGACCCGCGTGCTAATCGTTCGGCGTATCCAGGGGTCCATCCGATGGGGGAAAGCGCGCTCGAGCCGGCAGGACCAGCAGTCTAGGGTTCGCCCGGTCCTTGACGAACGAACGCGGCGGCGTAGGCTACCGCCATCAGCCAGCCGCTCGATTCGCGCGCTGAGCCAGCCCAGGAGCACCAAAATGGGTGAGATGATCACGTTCCCATCGAACGGCGGGACCTGCCCCGGATACCTCGCGAAGCCCGCGTCCGGCACTGGCAAAGGCGTCATCGTCTTCCAGGAGTGGTGGGGCCTGAACGACAACATCAAGGGCATCGCCGACCGCTTCGCCGCCGAGGGATTCGTCGCCCTCGCGCCAGACATGTACCACGGTGAGGTCACCGCAGAGCCCGACGAAGCGGGCAAGCTCTACATGGCGATGAACATCGATGAAGCGGCGAAGGACAGTCGCGGCGCCGTCGCCTACCTCGCACAGATGACCGGCGGCCCGGTCGGGACGGTCGGGTTTTGCCTCGGTGGCGCGCTTAGCGTGTTCACCGCCTGTAACAACGGCGACGACGTCGGCGCGGCCATCGACTACTACGGCGTCCACCCGGCGATCACCTACAACTGGGACGGCCTCACCGCGCCGCTGCTCTCGTTCTGGGCCGAACACGACGAGTACGTGAACGCGAACATCCCCGCCTACGAGGCCGAAATCGCAAAGCGCGGCCTGAAGTACGAAGCGGTCCGCTACCCCGGCAGCCACCATGCGTTCTTCAACGACGACCCGCCCGCGACCCACTTCGACCCAGCAGCCGCGAAGGACTCCTGGGAGCGCTCGCTCGCCTTCTACCGCGAACACCTGTAGGGACCATTTCCGATCGTCTCGCCTCGCTCCTCAGCGCTCCCTTTGGCAACTTCCATCCCCCTCCCGTACCCTTGATCCATGCCAAATAGACTCGCGGACGAAACGAGCCCCTACCTCCTCCAACACGCCGACAACCCGGTCGACTGGTACCCCTGGGGCGAGGAGGCGTTCGCAAAGGCCCGCGCCGAGGACAAGCCGATCCTCCTCTCCGTCGGCTATTCGGCCTGTCACTGGTGCCACGTCATGGCCCACGAATCGTTCGAGGACGAGGGCACCGCTGCACTCATGAACGACTGGTTCGTGAACATCAAGGTGGACCGCGAAGAGCGCCCCGACGTCGATGGGATCTACATGCTGGCCGTGCAGGCGCTCACCGGGCGCGGCGGCTGGCCGATGACCGTCTTCATGACCGCCGACCGCCAGCCCTTCTACGCCGGCACTTACTACCCGCCGAAGGATGGCCACGGCCTGCCCAGCTTCGGCCGCGTGATGGAAGCGCTGCACCGCGCCTGGGTCGAGGAGCGGCCGAAGATTCTCGCCTCCGCCGAGGGCATCACCGAGCACCTCCAGGCCAGTTCCCTCCGCGGGCGCGTCGAAGACGGCTTCGGACTTACGCCGGACATGGCCGAGACCGCCGTCGCCCACTTCGCCCAGGTGTTCGATAGCGAATGGGGCGGATTCGGCAGCGCGCCGAAGTTCCCGAGCCCCGCGAACCTCGAGTTCCTGCTCGCCCACCACGCCCGCACCGGCGACCCGGACGCCCTCGGCATGGTCACCAGCACCCTGCGCGCGATGGCCACCGGCGGCATGTACGACCAGCTCGGAGGCGGCTTCTCGCGCTACAGCGTCGATGGCCGCTGGCTCATCCCGCACTTCGAAAAGATGCTTTACGACAACGCCCAGCTCGTGCGCGTCTACCTTCACGCCTGGCAAATCACGGGCGAGCCGCTCTTCGAACGCATCGTCCGCGAGACGCTTTCCTACCTCGTGCGCGAAATGCGCGACGCCGAGGGCGGTTTCTACGCCGCCCAGGATGCCGACTCCGAGGGCATCGAGGGCAAGTTCTTCGTCTGGACCCAGGCCGAACTCGAGGCAGCGCTGGGCGAGGACTGGCCGCTCTTTGCCGCCTGCCACGACATCGGCGAGGAGGGCAACTTCCACGACCCGCACCACCCGGACCTCGTCGGCCGGAGCGTGGTCTCCCGCCGCTACGACCCTGTGCCGACCGCCGCCGCGCTCGAAGTCCCGGTCGAAGAGCTGGAACGCCGCCTCGAAGCCGCCCGCCGCATCCTCTACCGCGTGCGCTCGGGCCGAATCCGCCCGGGGCTCGACGACAAAGTGCTGACCTCCTGGAACGGCCTCGTACTCGCCGCTTTCGCCGAAGCCGCGCGTGTCCTCAACGACGCGGTTTATCGCGAGGTCGCCGAGGGCACGGCATCGTTCCTGCGCGAAAAACTCTGGGTCGATGGCCGTCTCCTGCACACCTACAAGCGCGGCATCGCGAAGATCGACGGCATGGTCGAGGACTACACGTTCACCGGCCTCGGATTCGTCGAGATCTACCGCCTGACCGGCGATTTCGCCTACCTCGAATTCGCCCGCGATCTCTGGGAAGTGCTCGTGCGCGAATTCCACGACCCCGAGCACGGCGGCTTCTTCGAGACGACCGCTTCGGGCGAGAAGCTGCTCGTCCGCCAGAAATCGCTCTTTGACGAGGCGACACCGAGCGGCAACGGCTCCGGCGCGCAGCTCACCTGGTGGCTCTCTCGCTACTTCGAACGTGAGGACTGGGCCGAAATTGCGAGCGAATGCCTCTCCCTTTCGCACCAGTTCATGACGCAGGCGCCGAACGGCTTCGGCAGCCTCTGGCAGACCGCAGAGTTGCTGCTGGCCCCCCGCCAGGAGCTCGTTATCACTGGCGAACCGGCTGCACGGGAGCCACTGGAACGCGCGGCGGCGGCGAAGTTCCTGCCCTGGCTCGTACTCGCGCCCGGCAGCGAAGCGGGCATTCCGCTGTTCGAAGGGCGCACCGGCGGCAGCGAAGCGCTCGCCTATTTCTGCGAGAACATGGCCTGCCAGCTCCCGGTTTCGGAGCCGGACGCCCTCGCGGCCCAGCTCGCCTCGGCGGCCGCGCGATGACCGGTGAAGCCTTCCTCGTTCGTCCCGCAACTGCCGACGACCTGCCGTTCCTCCAGCAGATGCTCTACGAAGCCGCCTTCTGGAACGCCGAAGCCGAGCGCCCGCCGATTCGCGTCGCGCTTTCAAACCCGGAGATTGGCCACTACATCGAGGGCTTCCGCCGGCCCGGCGATTTCGGCCTGGTCGCCGAATCCGAGGAGCGCGAGCTGATTGGCGCCGCCTGGTTCCGCTTCTTCTCGTCCGAAAAGCCCGGCTATGG
>JBBSKE010000042.1:0-14532 GCA_038256595.1 Tepidiformales bacterium
CCCATCTGCTCGGTCAGGTTCGTCGGCGAGAAGTAGCGCGAGTTAATCACCTCAGCGTCCTTCTCGTGGATGATGAGGTCGAGGTCGGCGAGCTGCTTGAGCCGCCCGGCCATGCCGTAGTGGTCCGGGTGAACGTGCGTGATAAACAGCTTCGTCACTTCGGTCGGGTGGGAGTGGTGCTCCTGCATCCCGATTTCGAGCGCGCCATAGGCATCGTCGGTGTTCCAGCCGCAGTCGATGAGCATCGTCTCGCCGCCGCCCTTGACGAGGTAGGGCATGACGTAGGGCAGGCCCTTGGTCACACGCGGGGCTGCCTGGAGGTCAATTCGGAGCCGTTTCGCCTCCTCGAAGCTCACCTTTGGAAATGGCGTGATGAGCTGGTAGATGCCTTCGATAATTTCGGTCACACGGTCGCTCCGGGCGGGCTCGCGGTCACTCTCGTGTTGGCGGCACTGCGCATCCTACGCGACGGGTGTTTCGGGGCAAAGAACGCCCCGTGCGCCTACCCCTGGTCGTTCTCGAATGTGTCTTCGACGTGGTCGAGCATCACAATCGCGAGGTTAATCGCGATCCCGAGATCTTCCGTGCCTTCGAACCCCTGCTGCGTGACCGAATGCACCAGCCGGCCGGTGCGGAAGCAGATCACCGTCTCGATGATGTTGCCAACCTCGTCGGTGGGCGAAAGCACGTAGAACGCGGTCGATTGGTCGCCGATCTTCTTGATGGTGAGGTCGTTGACTGGCAGCGAAAGGTCGCGCGAGGTGTCGCAGTCGGTGCGCAGCGATTCGACCGCAGAATCCACGTCGTCGAACAGCGTCGACTGGGTCGAATACTGGACCGGGTAGCCGTAACGCAGGGGATTCGCTTCGAAAAAGCGCACATGGTTGCGCACGCGGCCGAGGGCGTTGAGCTGGTTCTCCTTCGCCTCCGGGTCTTCCTGGTCGAGCACCATGGCCCAGTCGGCGTTCGAAAACTCGATGCCCTCGCCGACGACGGTGCCGAACGCGAGCTCTTCCTGGAGCGGCTGGCTGAGCACGATGCCCTGCGGCATATCGGCCTCGCGGAGGCCCATCGCTTCGAGATTGTAGGCGTCGTCGCCGAGGTTCAACGGGTAATTCTCGCCATCATCGCCCGAGAGGAGGACGTAGCCGAGCCCCGCCCCGATCGCCGCAATGAGCAGGAAGATGACGCCTGCGAGGATCACCATCATCTTGCTGCCGCCACCCGAAGCTGCGGGCTCTGCCGCGTACACCGGGGTGTCATGAGCCGCGGCAGGCATCGCAACCACGACATCGCCGGCAGGTTCGTCCGTCGGTTCGAGGTCCTCACGGATGACTTCCGCCGGCTCCTCGTCTTCGGCAGCTGCCACGGCGACCCTCTCGACCGCGGGTGCATCAATGGCCGCCTCGGCGCCAGCGACCAGCGACGCATCGTAGGCCGCGCGCCGGGCCGGGTTGCCGAGCACGTCGTAGGCCGCCTCGATCGCCTGTCGCTGCTCGCTGTCGCCCTCCGGGAGCGTCCGGCGCAGCGCCAGGTAGGCGACATCGACCACTTCCTGCGGCGCCCCGCGGGACACGTTCAGCACGTCGTAGAGGTTCGTCATATTGGGGGCGTCCTTCTTCGCTTCGAATCGAGTGCCGCCATGGTACGGCATGACCCCCTTCGCTGGGCGCTGCCGCCGGGTTAAGACTCTTGAAATTTGAGACGCCCTCGCAACGCGGCTTCGAAGCTGAACCGCGCTCAACTCGGCAGGAAAAATCGAACCCTGTATGCTTCGCCGCATTCCTCCCCTGGAGTTTCCCCATGGCCCTTTCCGTTGAAGACCAGCTCGAAATTCAGCAACTCTATGCGAAGTACAACCACTGCCTCGACTTCGGCCGCGCCGAAGAATGGTCCAAGACCTTCACCGCAGATGGCACCTTCGCCAGTGGCCCTAACAAGTTCCAGGGTCCCGAAGCGCTCGTCGGGTTCGCGAACGGCTTCGCCAGCCGCATGAAGGCCCGCCACTGGACCAATAACCTCATGGTCGAAGGCGATGGTTCCGCTGCCAACGGGACGTGCTACCTTCAGCTTCTCAACCTCGCCGACCCGAAGAGCCCGGCCATCCTCACCACCGCCGTCTATGTGGACAAGCTCCAGAAGACCGGCGAGGGCTGGCGCTTCAGCGAGCGCGCGGTGCAGGCTGATAGCTAATCCATCCGAAGGGCCGGGCCGTACCGCTTGAGACTCGTCATCGTCCTGGCCGTGATCGCGTTACTCACATCGACGGTTGTCGCTGCGGTCGTCTTCCGGTCGGAGCGGGCTTGGAGCGTGCTCCACACCATGCGCAAGTATGGCTGGGTGTACATCATCGTGATCGTCCTCTCCGCCATCTACCGGCTCTGGATCCAGTGACGCCGCTGCGCGTCCTGGTCGCGCCCCAGGAGTTCAAAGGCAGCCTCTCCGCCGAAGAGGCTGCCGGGGCGATAGCGGCAGGGATCGCCGACGCCCATCCCGATTGGCCCCTCGACCTCCTGCCAATGTCCGATGGTGGCCCCGGGTTCATCGATGCGATGCGCAGCGCGATCTCCTGTGACGTGGTCACATTGGCCGTGGCCGACCCCCTCGGCCGCCCGGTGACCGCCCGCTACCTCGTCTCCCGCGAAACCGGCGACGTCCTCATCGAAGCCGCCCAGGCGAACGGACTCGTGCTCCTCGCCCCGGACGAACGGGACGCCCTCCGCGCCGGCACCCACGGCGTCGGCCAACTCATCGCCGATGCCATCCGCCACGGACCTTCGCGCATCATCATCGGCGTCGGCGGCAGCGCGACCACCGACGGCGGCGCAGGGATGGCCCTCGCGCTCGGCGCAAAGCTCACCTCCGAAACCGGCGAACCGCTTCCCCTCGGCGGCGGTGCGGTCCTCGCCGATCTCGCGCGCATCGATTGGTCGCCACCTGGCTGGCTGGCACGAACCCAGGTCATCGTCGCGACCGACGTCACGAACCCGCTCACCGGCCCGACAGGCGCAGCCGCTGTCTATGGACCACAGAAGGGCGCCTCGCCAGAAGACGTCGATCTGCTCGACGCGGCCCTCGTGCGATACGCCCAGGTGGTCCGCCGCTCGCTTGGGGTCGATATTGCCCGAATCGCGGGCGGTGGCGCAGCCGGAGGCCTCGCTGCCGGCCTCGCTGCCTTCCTCGGCGCCGAAATCGTCAGCGGGTTCGATGTCGTGGCCGGTGCGACCAATCTCGCCGCCCGCATGGACGCCTGCGACATCGTAGTCACCGGCGAGGGGCGCTTCGATTCGCAGTCGAACCAGGGCAAGACGACCGGCCGCATCATCGAAATGGCCCGGGTGCGTGCAAAACCGGTCGTGATCCTCGCAGGCGCCGCGCTCGATAGCGGACGCGATGTGGCGACCCTCGCCTCGCTCGAACCAGACCTCGCCCGGGCGATGGCAGACGCTCCCGCCCTTCTTCGCCGGCTCGCAGCGGCGCGCTTCGCCGGGATGCAGGGTCATTCGCCGCCGCCCTCGTAAACCTGTCGGAAATTCTTTAGCAGGGCAGCAGTTCACGCTCTCCGCAGCCGTACGCTACAGTAAGGCGATTCCCCCGGAGGCCGGAGGCTCACCTGTGTGGTTTCGGAAACGAAGAAATGGCGAGTCAGACACGCTGACAACGGTTCCCGTTCTGCAGCCGGCAGAGTGGCAGGCGTTGGCAATGGCGCCTGCTCCCGCCGTCGACAAGCCCGCTGTTAGGAGCACGCAAATGCCATCGACCGAATCTAGCGGCCCGGTCCCTATGCGCCTTCGTGAACAGGCCAGCGGCAGCGACGCTCGCGCCGAGCGCCTCATCCGCCAGATCCGCGGCGAAGTCGAGAACCTGCGCCAGTCGCTCGATGAGATGGCAACCGCCCAGGAAGACATGGTCGCGGTCGATCTCGACGCGGTCGTCGCCGACCCTGCCGCCGCTGCCGCCCTGCCGCCTGCCGTGCTCGTGCGGGGCCTTGTCTCCGCCGCCGGGAAGATCGCAGCGCTCAACTCCGAAATTGCCGCCATCCGCGAGTCGGTTAAGCGTCTCCAGGCCCTCAACCACGACTTAGAAATCGAGCACTCGTTCAATCGCGGCCGCCTCGAGACGCTCGACGAAGTGGTCGCCGCGCTCCACGGCAACCTCCAGGATCTGCGCTTCGAACGCGACCAGGTGCTGCTCATGGTCAACGGCCGCACGAGTGCCAATGGGAACGGGAATGGTGCGCACGGCCGCCAGATTGAGACCACCGCAACGCTCCTCGCGTCGGCCCACGAATGACCGACAGGCCCCATCGCCGCGATTTCTCGGTGGTCCCGCGCACGATCGTGCCGGGTGAGCCGCGCCCGGACCTCGCGGCCGATGGCCAGCGAACGCGCGAAGCAGCGGTCGCACAGCACGCCGAGATCGACCTGCTTGTCGCCGCCCTTCGCGAGCACGTGGCCGACCTTCGCCTCGAACGCAACCGCCTCATCGAAGAGAACCAACGCCTTGC
Organism: Tepidiformales bacterium; assembly: GCA_038256595.1. Taxonomy (GTDB): domain Bacteria; phylum Chloroflexota; class Dehalococcoidia; order Tepidiformales; family Tepidiformaceae; genus JBBSKE01. The sequence continues at coordinate 4,508 of JBBSKE010000042.1, forward strand.
GGACGAACTGCACGAGCTTCAGCAGCGCGATGCAGCCGCGGGCGAGCAATGGCTCATCTCCCGCCAGAAGACCCAGCGCTAGTCACGTTTTCGGGTGCGAATTAGCTCGGACGGCCCAGCTTCACGGCGGTGCCGGCGGCCGTGACCATCAGCATCCCCTGCCCGACCGTCTCGTAGTCCACCTTCACGCCGACAATCGCGTCCGCGCCGAGTTCGACCGCGCGCTGCTCGAGTTCGAGGATGGCCGTGTCGCGGCCCTTGCGCAGCTCTTCCTCGTACTTGCCCGAGCGCCCGCCGACGATGTTGCGGAAGCCCGCGGCGATGTCCTTGAACGCGTTGATGCCGAGAATGGTCTCGCCGGCGACGATACCGAGGTACCCGGTCACCGCGTATCCTTCGACGTTATTGGTCGTCGTAACAATCATGGCCATGCATGGGCTCCTTCGAAGTCTGTTCGTGCTCTGACTCTACCATCCACCGCAGCAACCGGGCGAAACGTCTCCCACCCGCGCACCGACGAGCCCCGCGACGCCAGTCCGGGGTCGCGCGATTCGCCACCAATGCCGCTCGCCAGCCGCAATCGTCGCACTGTCGCCCGCCGACCACCTACGCCCGCGTGCGGCGCCACATGATCGTGCTCTGCGCACCCTCCGCCGTCTGGGGAGGCATCATCCGCAGCAGATCCGGCTCCATAAACGTGAAATTGCGCACCTGGTGGTTCGCCACCGCATTCACATTCGTCCCACCGAGACCCTTGAGGACGACCGTCCCCGTCTCGCCGTCCGGGAACTCGATGGTGCCGTAGAACGACGTGAAACTCGCCCCGACCTCAGGCCCAAGCTGCACATTGAAATAGCCGGAAGCGTGGAAGGAGAAGAGCCCGAGCGGGTTGTCGCCCATCGGCCGGGTCACCGTGCCATCCGCGAGCCGCGTTTCATAGGATTCGAGGGTCCATGCCCCATAAAAGCGTGTGTTCATGGGCCGAGATGATACGCGAAAGCGGCCAACCACTGGCACCAGGCAGGTCAGAGCCTTTCTATAACGTGAGCGCTGGCGAGTAAGGGGTCGCCCGGCGAGGCACCCAATCCGCTCCGCAGGCCGCGGGTCCGGGCGCTATTTGGCAGCGAACGAGCAACCATGTGCCACATCACCCGACCCCTTACTTGCGTGCGGGGCTCTGTTCGTTGGGCTAATGTTCGTGCGCTCTCGCGATGGAGCCGCCCTCCTCGCGTCATTTCTCCAGGTTCACTCCGTACCGATCCTCCCGTTTCCACCTCGGAGACGGATGCAGCGATTTCCGGTATTCGAAGTAGGTCAGCACCATCCCGCCGAGGATCGGGCCGCAGACCAGGCCCACCACCGCCCACTTTGCTGGATTGCGGTCGAGGTGCTTCGCCGCATAGGCGATGACCACCGCGCTGACCGCGTTTACCAGGAAGAAGACCGGGAGCTGGATGTCCATTGGCGACGTCCTGCTGTCGTATCCGTTGGCACGTCAAACCAGCCAGGCTCGGCCTCCGGACCTAACCAGCCACAGAAAGGGCCGGTCCAACCGGACCGGCCCCTTCGCATTCGTTCCTTCGATCCCAGGAGACCTACCCGCGCGGAAGCCCCAGGCCGCGGGTCGCCATAATGCCCTTCTGGATCTCGCTGGTGCCGCCAGCGATCGTCGAGCTGACCGCCTGCACGTAGCCAGTGCCGGCGCGGCCGCGCTTCAGGCCGTACATCCCGCTCAGGTGCATCGAGAGGTTCGCGATGCGCTGGCTGAGTTCGCTCGAGAAGAGCTTGCACATGCTCGCCTCGTAGTTCGGGATCTTGCCGGAGAGCTGCATGCTCACGACGCGGTAGCTCAGCATCTTCGCCACTTCGCATTCGACCCAGCGGTCGACGAATTCGAGGCGCACCTTCGGGTTGCGCGTGAACGAGGCCTCGTCGCCCTTGCGAGCGGCCCGCATCAGGCTCTCAAGCTGCTTGCGGACGCCGACGGCGCTGCCAATCGACGAGCGCTCGAAGTCGAGGGTGGTGGTGCCGACGTACCAGCCGCGGTTCTCATCGCCGATGCGGTTCGCGACCGGGACGCGGACGTCTTCGAAGAAGACCTCGTTGAAGCCCTGGTAGCCGGCCATGTTCGTCAGCGGGCGAACGGTCACGCCGGGCGCCTTCATGTCGAGCAGCAGGTAGGTGATGCCGCGGTGCTTTGGCGCGTCCGGATCGGTGCGGCAGAGCATGTACATCATGTCGGCGTACTGCGCGCCGGTGGTCCAGATCTTCTGGCCGTTGACCACGTAGTCGTCGCCGTCGCGGACGCCGCGGGTCTGGAGGCTGGCGAGGTCGGAGCCGGCGCCAGGCTCGGAGTAGCCCTGGCACCAGATGGTTTCGCCGCGAAGGATGCTGCCGAGGTACTTCTCCTTCTGCTCTTCGGTGCCGTGCTCGATGATGGTCGGGCCAATCATCATGACGCCGAAGCCGCCGACATTGCTGGGCACGCCCGCCTCGGCGAAGGCCTCGTTCATGATGAACTGCTCGGCGACGGACATATCAGCGCCGCCGAACCTCTTCGGCCATGAGGGAGCGATCCAGCCCTTCGCCGCGACCTTTTCGCGCCAGGCCTTCATCGAAGCGGCGCGGCCAAACATGGCGCCTTCCTGGTCGTCGGTCTGCTCAGCGGCCTGGGCCTTCTGGAACACGCCACTCTCGGCGGCGATGAAGTCCTGGACCTCTTTGCGCCATGCGGCTTCCTGGGGATTGTCTGCGAGTGTAATCGGCATCGGATTCGAACCTGCTTCTGATTTGATGGTGCCGCCATTCTACGAGGCCCGCGCAAGAGCGGCGAGTGGGCAATGCCGGGTCTTTCCTCGAATTGACCGGCATTCCCGGAGTTTCGTCGCAGCACTGGCGATTGTGGCCGCGATTACCACATACCGGCGTCGCCCCTGCCGAACACGCGTTCGAGTGCTTCGTCTTCGAACTCGTTTGGGACCGCCCGTCCGACGAAGCCAGACCTTCGAGGAGCCTGCTTCCTGCTCTACCTCGGAATGCTGATAGCTGCATTAACGATGCCCGCGCTTTGGGACTTATTGATACGGCACAGGATTCGCGAATACGGTATCTTTTGGGTTACGAACGCGAGTCCAGAGCGATTGCCGCCCCGTCGCGCGTGTCGAATGCACTGGATGAATGATCGTGGGGTAATGGTGGCAAATACTGGCCAGAATATTCTCATCGTGGACGACAACGGCGCCATCCGCCGGGTGACGCGCTCGGCCCTCGAACGCGTTGGCTACACCGTCCACGACGCTGAAGACGGCGAGGCAGCGGTAGCCCTGTTCCAGCAGGAGAGCTTCGAAGTCGACCTCGTCCTGCTCGACCTCACGCTGCCCGGGATCGATGGCGAAGAGACATTCCGCCAGATCCGGGCGATTCGTCCGGCGGTCCCCGTGGTGATGATGAGCGGTTATAGCGAGCCGGAAGTGACGGCCAGCTACGAAGGCCTCACATTCCTCCAGAAGCCATTTCTCCCCGTCGAACTGCGCGAAGCCGTTGCCCAGGCCCTGCCCCCCGCGCAGGCAGCAACCGGATAGGACCGAGTACTAAGCACTCCAGCCTCAGTCCTCCGGCCTCGTCACTTTTTTTCACACTCGCTCCACCAGTGCCGGCAGAACCGTGCCAATCGGCTCACGGAAGATTGCGTGCGCCGCCCGGTCATAAGTAGTCTCGGCGTCGTTGATGATCACCAGCCGCGCTCCATTCTGCAGCGCCGTCGCGGGCAGATTCGCTACCGGGTAGACCGCCAGCGTCGTGCCAATCGCGAGGAACACATCGCACCCGGAGGCGGCGTCCTCCGCGCGCTGCAGGTCCGACATCACGAGCGACTGGCCGAACGAAATCGTCGCCGTCTTGAGGATACCGCCGCAGCTCCGGCAGGGCGGGTCGTCCTCGCCGTTGCGGACGCGGTCGAGCACGCGCTCGATGGGCCCGCGGTCGGTGCAACTCATGCAGCGAAACTCGCGGATGTTGCCGTGAATCTCGATGAACTTCGATTCCGAGGTGCCTGCCTTCAGGTGCAGCCCGTCGATGTTCTGGGTGACGAGCGTGTGCAGCCGACTCTTCCGTTCGAGGTCCGCGAGGGCGAAGTGGCCGGCGTTCGGCGCAGCCTCGCCCCAGGTGTTCCCGCTGACCCGGTTCTGCCAGTTCTGGACGCGCGCGTCGCGGTTCGAAAGATAGTGCTGGAGGGTTGCCTTCTTCTCGGCGCCCGGGTTCTTCGTCCAGACGCCGTTCGGGCCGCGAAAGTCCGGGATTCCGCTCTCGGTCGAAATCCCGGCGCCCGTAAGGACGACCACGCGCGTCGAATCGCGCAGCCAGGCCGCCACCGTATCGAGGTCGTTCGTTGCAGCTGCGGCCATGGCAGGTCTCCCTTCGAATTGGCGATTGGCGATTCGTGATCGGCGAAACTGGCGAAGCGTACGAGCCAGTTAGAGGCTCGTGCCCACCTCTTCGGCGTACTCGCGGATGGCGTCGATGTGGGCCTGGGGTGATTCCAGCCCGGCGGTCATGGTGCGCACCGAGACGTAGTCCATGCCCATCTTCTTCCAGGTCTCGGCGTGCGTGCGCCATTTATCCCGGCCCGCCGAGAGCGAGACCTGGGATTCGAAGCCGAACGCCTCCGGGTCGCGCCCCGCCTCGACCAGGTAGCCCTTGAACTGCTCCATGATCGCCTCACCCTTTTCGTTGGCGGGCCACTGGGGAATCATGCCGTCGGCCACGCGGGCGGCGCGGCGCAGGAGCCGTTCGTCCGTTCCGCCGCCGACCCAGATGGGGATAGAGCGCCCCGGCATCGGCGAAATCCCGGCGCGGTCGATGGTGTGGTACTTCCCTTCGAACGAAACCACCGGCTCCGTCCAGAGCTTGCGCAGGAGGTTGATCTGCTCTTCCTGGCGGACGCCGCGATTGTGAAAATTTTCGTTCAGGGCGTCGTATTCGACCCAGTTCCAGCCCGTGCCGACGCCCAGCCGCAGCCGCCCGCGAGAGAGGATATCGACCTCCGCCGCCTGCTTCGCCACGAGCGCAGTCTGGCGCTGGCCGAGCACGAGGACGCCGGTCATCAGTTCGATGCGCGTGGTCAGCGCGGCCAGGTAGCCGAGCAGCACGAACACCTCGTGGAAGGTCGTGGCCTCGGTATACGGGCCGGTCAGGCGCGGTTCGCGGCCTTCGTGGACGGCCCCGAGGACGTGGTCGTAGGCGAGGAGATGGCTATACCCGAGTGCCTCTGCTGCCTGCGCAAAGTCGCGGATGACCGACGGATCGCTGCCGATTTCGGTCTGGGGAAAAATAGCGCCGACGCGCATGCAACACCTCAGGCTGCGGCCAATATATAGTTCTGGCCACTGGCGGAATGAACGCATCATAGCCAGCCGGGGGTGAGAGATGAAATGTGAACCAGGCCAGGTCGCCGTTGTTACTGGCGCCGCCAGCGGAATTGGGCTCGGAATGAGCCGCCGATTCGCCGCCGAGGGCATGAAAGTCGTCATGGCCGACATCGAAGCGCCCGCGCTCGAAGCCGCCGCCGAGTCCGTGCGCGCGGGCGGCGCCGAAGTCGTCACGCGCGTCACGGACGTGCGCAAGGAAGCCGAACTGGAGGCGCTCGCGAACCTCGCCTACGCGTCCTTCGGGTCGGTCCACCTCGTCTGCAACAACGCCGGCGTCCAGAACCGCGACCGCCTCACCTGGGAGCACTCCGCAGAGGACTGGCAGTGGGTGTTCGATGTGAACGTGATGGGCGTGGTCCACGGGATGCGCGCCTTCGTCCCGCGCATGCTCGCTGGCGGCGAAGAGGGCCACATCGTCAACACCGCCTCGATGGCCGGCCTCGTCACCGGCGCGCCGGGCGCGGGCGTCTACTACGCCTCGAAGCACGCCGTCCTCTCGCTCACCGAGAGCCTCTACCGCGACCTCGCGATGCAGGAGGCGAACGTCTCGGCCTCGGTCGTCTGCCCGGGCGCGGTGATGACGAACATCTTCGTTTCGGACCGCAACCGCCCACCCGAGTATGGCGAGAGCGTCGGCAAGCCGGCCGAGAGCCGCGTCTTCACCGACCCCAATGCCGGTTCCTACACGCCCGACCAGGTCGCCGGGATTGTGCTCGAAGGCGTGCGCGAGAACCGTTTCTACATCTTCCCCGCGCAGGACGTGATTTTCGGCTGGGTGAAGATGGGCCACGATCGCATGTGGGAAGGGAAAAACCCGGCCGTCAGCCGCCGCCGCCCTGCGCCCACTGAGTAAAAAACGATAGCCACGCGCTAACGACCGGCGTAGAGTGCGCGGCAAACCGGCGGCAGCGGAGGCTATCCATGGACTACATATTTACTCCTGAGGCGAAGGCGTTCGAGCGCGAGGTCCAGTCCTTTCTCGAGGCCGAATGGAGCCCCGAGATCCGCATGTCCGCCGGCATCGAAGGCGACAACTACGACGCTGAGCGCGGCTTCCGCAAGAAGCTGGCGCAGCGCGGCTGGCTGACCATGGCCTGGCCCGAAGAGTTCGGCGGCCAGCGGCGCAGCTTCGAGGAGATGTACCTCTTCCAGGAAGCCTGCAACTACGTCGGCGCCCCAAAGGCGACGGTCGCGGTCCAGCAGGTTGGCCCGACGCTCATGCAGTTCGGCACCGAAGAGCAGAAGCAGCGCTTCCTCCCGCCCATCGCCGCCGGCGACGTCGAGTTCGCGCTCGGCTACACGGAGCCAGATTCGGGCACGGACCTTGCCTCGCTCCAACTCGCTGCGGTCCGCGATGGCGACGACTACGTCCTCAACGGGATCAAGCGGTTCACCAGCAGTGCCCACCGCTCGGAGTACGTCTGGCTGGCCGCGCGCACGAACCCGGACGCCCCGAAGCATCGCGGCATCAGCATGTTTCTCGTCGACCTGAAGAGCCCGGGCATCACCGTGAAGCCGATCTGGACGCTCGGTGGCTACCGCACGAACGAGGTCTACTGGGACAACGTCCGCGTGCCCCAGACCGCGCTCGTCGGCGAGGAGAATCGCGGCTGGTACTACGCCGCCCACGCCCTCGACTTCGAGCGAATCAGCATCTTCACCGTCTCTGGCGTGCGCGCGGTGTTCGATTCGCTGCTCGCCTGGGCGAAGGAGACGCAACCCGATGGCCGCCGCCCGTTCGACGAGCAGCACGTCCGCTCCGTGCTCGCCGGGTTCAAGGTCGAACTCGAAGTGCTGCAATCGCTCTCCTACCGCATCCTCGGGATGATCAAGCGCGGCGACCACCCGAACTACGAAGCCAGCATCGTCAAGATCTTCAGCACAGAGATGATGCAGCGCCTCGAGAACGCGGGGACGAAGCTCCTCGGCCTCGGCGGGCAGCTCACCCCCGCCGAGCCGCGCGCGCCCATCGGCGGCCGCATCGAACAGGGTTACCGCTCAGCCGTGATGCCCACCTTCGGCGCCGGCTCGAACGAAGTGATGCGCAACATCATCGCGACCCGTGGGTTCGGCCTGCCGAGGGCATGATTGGGTTCGGGTACCCGCGCGGGACGCCAACATGGCTCATCGCCTGCGAGATGTTTCCGGGTTGAACATCCTCGGGTTCGGGCAATTCCGGGAGGAGTTCTCGTCCCAGACACGGGCCGGATTCGAGCTTCCCCGCGCGGTATAAACCCGCCGTCCGGATGAAAACGACTGGCCGGGAGCCTCTCCGACAGTAACGCGCCCCGCGAAACAATCGCACCCGCTCTCGTCGCAGCGTCAGCGCGGGACAGACGCCGTAGCGCACTATGACTGGGTGATAGCTTCGTCTGCCCCCAGCCCCACGGTAGCAAGCATTCCCGCTGCCCTCCCATTCGCCAGGTTCCAGTGCGCCCAGCTGCCAGTCTGTGCCTGGTGCGCGGCGCAGCTCTTCGTCGGCGATTCGCAGACGCCGTTTGTGCTCTACGTCAGATGCGAACTCCCTGCCCTCGGCAAACGTCCCGGGATGGCCGCGCCTGGCCTAAAGATCCCTCTGGTGGTCAACGATACGACGCTCGCCGCAGAGCTGGCGGCAGATTCGCGGCTAATCCACTTCCTCCTGGTGCTTGAGCGCGACGCTATTCGCACCCAGGCGCGCGTCCTTTCGAAATGGCTCTAGAGCGAGAGAGCTAGCGAACCTGTCCGGAACCGCTGCGGATTGACCGCACCGCCGCCGCGGCATGTCATTTTTCCGTGCAAAGCCGTCAATTACGGACAGACATGCATGCCTATAATTTCTTCATGAGTGTTGCTGACAGCGTGGCTGATATCACGAGTGATGGTGGTGAGATGGCCATGGTCTGTGCATGGTGCAAGACGATGATCCGCGAAGGACCGGGCGCTGTGTCGCATGGCATGTGCGAGGATTGCCTGGCCAAAATGAACATGGATATCGATGCCGAGTCGGTCATCGTATAGCGGTTTGCCGGGCACTCTGCCCGCTCCGGTTGGTGCCAACAAACGCACAATCGGCGAACCTGGTCGCTACTCCCGCAGGCGCAGGACTGCCATGAAGGCCTCCTGCGGAATCTCCACGTTGCCCACGCGCTTCATCTTCTTCTTGCCTTCGGCCTGCTTTTCGAGCAGCTTGCGCTTGCGGCTGATGTCCCCGCCGTAGCACTTCGCGAGCACGTTCTTGCGCATCGCCCGGATCGTTTCGCGCGAGATAATCCGGCCGCCGACGGCCGCCTGGATCGGCACGTCGAACATCTGCCGCGGGATGAGATGCTGCAGCTTCGAAACCAGCACCCGGCCCTCGCGCGTGGCGTTCGAGGAGTGCGTAATCAGCGAGAGCGCGTCCACCGGCGTCTCGTTTACGAGCACATCGACCTTTACGAGGTTCGACGGCCGGTATTCGGAGAGGTGGTAGTCGAGGCTGGCGTAGCCGCTCGTGCCGCCCTTGAGGTGGTCGTAGAAGTCCACCAGGATCTCGGCCATCGGGATTTCGTACTCTAGCCGCACGCGCGCCTCGCCGGGACTCGCGTCGCCCTCGGGTTCGAGGTATTCCATCTTCAGGAACTGCCCGCGGCGGGTGGTGACGAGTTCCATCACGGGGCCGATGTAGCGGCTCGGGGTGATGACGTCGATTTTCGCCCACGGCTCGCGAATCTCCTGGATCTTGGAGGGGTCCGGCAGCTTCGCCGGGTTGTCCACGGGGATCGTCTCACCGCTCGTGAGCAGCACTTCGTACTCGACACTCGGCGCGGTGGTCAGCAGGCTGAGGTTGTACTCGCGCTCCAGCCGTTCGCCCACGATTTCGAGGTGCAACAGGCCGAGGAAGCCGCAGCGGAAGCCGAAGCCCAGCGCCACGGACGACTCCGGCTCATAGACGAGCGAGGCGTCGTTCAGGGCGAGCCGCGAGAGTGCCTCGCGCAGCTCCTGGTACTGGTCCGAATCGGTTGGGTAGATGCCCGCGAAGACCATCGGCTTGGGGAAGCGGTAGCCCGGCAGCGGCTCCGGCGCCTGGTGGTCGCGCGCGGTGATAGTGTCGCCCACGCGACACTCGGCAACGTCCTTCAGCCCCGTCGCGACGTAGCCCACTTCGCCACAGAGGAGCGCCGGCAACGGCTTCATCGCGGGGCTGAAAATGCCGTACTCGAGCGGCTCGAACTGGGCCTCGGTCTGCATCAGGTGCAGCCATTTCTTCCCTTCGAGGTTGCCGTCGAACACGCGCACATGGGCGAGCACGCCCTTGAAGGCGTCGTACTTCGAGTCGAAAATCAGGGCCTTCAGGGGCGCGTTGATGTCGCCCTTCGGCGCCGGGATGCGCTGGTGAATCGCCTCGAGGATGGCCGGGATGCCAATCCCCTCTTTTGCGCTGGCGAAAATCATCTCGTCGCGGTCGAAGCCGATGACGCGCTCGAGTTCGGCAGCGACGCGCTCCGGGTCCGCATGGGGCAGGTCGATCTTGTTCAGCACGGGGATGAGCTTGAGGTCCAGGTTCATCGCGAGGTAGACGTTCGCGAGCGTCTGCGCTTCGATCCCCTGCGAGGCATCGACCACGAGGAGCGCGCCTTC
>JBBSKE010000043.1:0-14473 GCA_038256595.1 Tepidiformales bacterium
GAAGAGGTCGCGGACGCGGCTTGCACCGACACCGACGAACATTTCGACGAATTCAGAACCAGAGATGCTGAAGAACGGCACGCCAGCTTCGCCCGCAACAGCGCGCGAAAGCAGCGTCTTACCGGTACCAGGAGGGCCCACGAGCAGGACGCCCTTGGGGATGCGTGCGCCGAGAGCGGCGAACTTTTCCGGGTATTTCAGGAACTCGACGACTTCCGCGAGCTCCTCCTTGGCTTCATCGACTCCGGCGACATCACCGAAAGTGACGGTCACCTTGCTGCCGGTGAAGAGACGGGCCTTGCTCTTGCCGAAGCTCATCGCCTGCGAATTCGAGCCCTGCGCCTGCCGCATGATGAGCAGCAGGAAGAGGCCGAAGAGCAGGAACGGGAGGAGGTTGAGCAGGAGGCCAAAGATTGGCCCGAAGCCGCCCGACTCCTTGTACTCAAGGTTCACTGCCGCGGCGCCTTCCGCGACATTCGTGCGGCTCAGCTGGACGCCCTGTTCGAGGAGCATCGCCGGGAGGTCGGTGTTCGAGCCAATCTTCGCATCGCGGATGATCGGCTTGTCGGTACCTTCCTGGCGGGCGACGTACTGAACTTCGACGTTGTTGCCATCGATGATGAACATCTCGACATCGCCGTTTTTCGCGGACGTGATCGCATCGCCGATAGCAACTTTCTGGTTGCCGCTGTCGTTGTTGAAGAACGCGAAGACAATCGCGATCACGGCAACGAGGATGAGGAGATAAATGAAACTGTTTCTAAGCCAGCGCGAATACAATATGATGCTCCGGTTGAACGGTGGGGCCGGCTTGCGGCTTGTCGCTTGAGTATATCAGAATCTTCGGCCTCCGTTGGTCTGGCGCTGTAAGCCCGCCTTTTCGAATACAACGCGGGCACGCGCAGCACCCGGGCGGTCCCTCTTCCATACATACGTCCGTCATACACTCGCGGTGTAGTCGGGAAGCTACCGATTCTGCCATATTCATGACAATTTGTCTTCCCCTCGAACCTTCGGAGCCTGCGCTCGTCGCGGTTCGCTTCTCCGCGAGCTCCTGGCCATCGCTTGTCTCTATCGGCGGATCAGCCAGCGGCTCGTAGAAGATGGTGGGCCGCCAGGCCGGGCCCGGACGCGTAGCCGCTCGGCGTCCAGCCACTGCACCGTGCCGCATTTCGGACAGCAGGCGAGCGCCGGCAGTTCGGGACTGGACGGCGATGCCTGCTTCGAAGGCCCTCCGCGACGCTTCCGCCGGTCGATTTCGCTCGTCGTCTCCCGCCAGATGCCCTTCCAGTCGAGCCGCCAGCCGGGAAGCGCCACGAGTTCGCGCTCGGGATAATTTGGCGGTTCATGTACCCTGGCCAGGGCCGCGAGCGGTTCGTCGCAATAGAACCGGCCATCCTCATGCGGCTTTCCACAGACGACCTTTCCGGCCTTGCTCACGCGCGCAAATGTTTCTTCCATCCCGCCGAACACAGTAGCACTCCGCCGCAACAGCGCATTGCGCGGCACCCTTAAGGCGATTTGCCCGGCGCGCCTACCCGCCGCTCTGCTACGATTCCAACGTTTCCCGCCCGCGGGTCCAATCTCTCCCCAGGATGTATTCATGAAGCTTGCGTTTGTCGGCGGCACCGGCCCCGAAGGTCTCGGTCTGGCGATGCGTTTCGCTCACGCGGGCCACGAAGTCGCTATCGGCTCCCGCTCGACGGAGCGCGGCGAAGAGGGCGCGGCCAAGGTCAAAGAGAAGCTCCCGGAGGCCGTCGCTACCGGCGGCACGAATGCGGACGTCGTCGCCGATGCCGAAGTCGTCTTCCTGACCTTCCCCTACTCCGGCCAGGAAGCGACGCTCGCTGCCCTCGGTTCGGCGCTCGATGGCAAGATCGTCTGCAATGTCGCCGCGCCGCTGGAATTCGAAAAGGGCATCGGCGCGGTGGCCATCCAGGTGCCGGGCAACAGCGCCCTCCAGGAGGCGATCCAGCAGCTCCCGAACGCGCGTGTGGTCTCGGCCTTCCAGAACATGAGCGCCGAAGAGCTCCAGGAACTCGAACACCCGATCGAAGCCGACGTGCTCGTCTGCGGTCGCGATGTCGAAGCGAAGGACGTAGTTATCGGCCTCGCCGGCCAGATTGCGGGTGTTCGCGGCATCGATGCGGGCGGCCCATCGCAGAGCCGCTATGTCGAGATGCTCACCTCGCTGCTCATCAACCTCAACCGCAAGCACAAGACCCAGAGCAGCATCCGGATCGTCGGCCTCTAGGCGAGCGGCAATGCCGATTCGGCGCAACACCCGGTGGAACAAGGAGCAGGACAGATGATGGACGGTCTCACCATTTTCGGCGTGCGCGGTCTGCCCGAAATTACGAAGGGCAGCGACCTCGCCGCCATGATCCTCGCTGCCGCTTTCGAACAGGGCCGCCCGATCGAGAGCGGCGACGTGGTCGTGGTCACCTCGAAGATCGTCTCCAAGGCGGAGGGCCGTACCTTCGCCCTCGACGATGTGACCGTCTCGCCGTTCGTGCAGCAGTACGCCGAGAAGTGGGACAAGGATCCGCGCGTCATCGAACTGGTACTCCGGGATGCGAAGCGCGTGGTTCGCATGGTCGGGCCGGTGCTGATTACCGAGACCCACCACGGCTTCGTCTGTGCGAACTCCGGCGTCGACCAATCGAGCTCCGGAGGGCATGGCCTCGCGGTCCTCCTGCCGGTCGACCCGGACGCATCCTGCCGGGCGATGCGGTTCGCCTTCGCGGCGGCTGGCGTCGATGTCGCGGTCATCATCTCCGACACGTTCGGGCGGCCCTGGCGCGAAGCCCAGACCGACATCGCGATCGGTGTCGCCGGACTCAACCCGGTCATCAGCTACATCGGCCAGGTCGACCCGCACGGGCACGAATTTCGCGTCCAGGCGGTCTGCATCGCGGACGAACTCGCAGGCGCGGCCGAATTGGTCAAGGGCAACGTGAGCCGTATCCCGGTGGCCGTCATCCGTGGCCTCGAATGGACCGCCGACGAGAGCGCCGCGATGAAAAGCGTCCTCCGCGACTCCGCGAACGACCTCTTCCGCTAACAGGCGGTGAATCGGCGGCCGGTTCGAGGCCGATCGGCCGGCGGGATTTCTGGCCCACCTGGACCGGATACCAGGCACCTTCCGGTGCTTACTCGGCGCCGCCGTCACCGCTAGAGTGACGCCATGTTTGGAAGATTTGCCGTGTTGGTGTCCTCGTTCGTCCTTGCCATCGCAATGGCGGGGGCGGTGTATCTCGCTCGTCCGGGCTCTGGGTCGGCGGCGAATGAACTCGTCGTCTTCGCGGGCCAGGGCGAAGGTGGATACGCCGTCAATGCGTTCCTGCCAGCGGCGATCACCGTGACCGAAGGTACCGCCGTCACCTGGGATTTTGCCTGGCTCGAACCTCACACCGTCTCGCTGGGCACGCTGCCGGCGGGGCCGATTATCTCGACTCCCTCACCCGCGACCTACGATGGCACGGGCTTCGTCACCTCCGACATGACCTTCGGGCCCGGAAAGCGGTACACCATCACTTTCACGACCGCTGGCACCTACCCCTACTTCTGCCTGATCCACCCGTATCACCGAGGTACGGTGACCGTCGTCGATGAACCGATCGCAGCGGTGGACACGCAGGCAACGGTCGATGCGCGCGGCGCCAGCGAGTATGCGACAGCACTCGGAGAGCTCAAGAATATCGCCACTGAGGCACGCGCCCAGCCGGTCGAGACACGGCTCCTGGCTGACGGTTCGACCGAGCGCATCATCAAGATCGCCCGCGCGACGCAATACGGCGACGTCCAGCAATTCTTCCCGCCGGCCCTGACCGTCGCGCAGGGCGACACCATCACCTGGCGCAGTGCGGCCCGCAGCCCGCACACGGTTACCCTCGGACCGTTCCCGGACGGCGTGCCCCTGCCAGCCAATCCGCTGGTGGATGCCATCTCCCGGCCGGGTGATGCCTATGCCGGTGAAGGCTACTGGAACAGCGGCGTTCTCGGCATCGATTGGCCCGTGGGCACCGAATTCTCGCTGAAATTCGCAAAGCCAGGTGTGTACGACTACTACTGCATCCTGCATATCGACCAGGGCCACCGGGGCACGATCGAGGTCCTTGCTCCGGTCACACCATCGCCTACGGCGGTCATCTCGCCCGTCCCAACAGCGACAATCCAGGCGCCGGGGCCCCCGGCGACAGGCACAGGAACGGGAAGTGACGCAACTGGCAGGAATGGTCTCGTGGCAGCGACGGTGCTCCTGCTCAGTGGCGTAACGGGCCTTCTCTTTGCCGCGAAAGTCCAGAAACGCTGACAGGGCCTCTCACGAGTTCGTTGCTGGCGTTTACTCCAGGGGGGTGATCCGCCGAAGTACCGCCGCCGCCGGAATGTCCGCGATCTGCGGCTCGGTGCCGCCGAGGCGCGCAAGACGACGGGCGGCCTCCCGTTCGATCATTGCAACGAGTCCTGCGCGAATCAACGCGCCGTGGTCGGTAATCCCCGTCAGCTCCTGGGCATCGGCGAGCAATTTGTCGTCGATCGTCACAGTGATTCTCATCCTGTTTCTCCTGCCAGACTCGCCATGGTTCGCCGGATTGCGTCTACATTGCGATGTCTGGCCGGTCCCTGTCTTACCCTTCGCGCCTGTTTCGAAAGCGGGACTAGAACTCATCTCGGCCGCCAGATGCGCAGCTCGTTGTCCGGCAGGCGAGCGGCGAACAGGCCGCCGGGCGAAACTTCGGCCAGCACCGCTCGCAGGTCCGCCTCGAACGCGGGCAGGCGCTCCCCGAAGAGTGCTGGTGCGGTCGCCGAGGTCGATAGCACCGAGGCGACCACCTCGTCTGCTGTTCGAATGAGCACGTGGCCATCGGGCACGATGACCGTCTCGGCGGGCGCGAACCCGGCGCCCTGGAAGACCGCATCCTCCCCGGACGGCGACGTGTTTCGCAGGCCACGCCCCGCCCGCCGGTCCGGTCCGAGGTAGCGCACGCGAAGTTCGTCGATCCGCACGTCTGGGATGTGCGGATGCGGCAGTTCGCGCTCGGCGGGCGCGCGATCCTCCGGGCGGTAGGCTGGCGCATCAACCTGGACCGCCGCGCCGCCCGGTTCGAGCATCGCGCGCACGAGTTTCGCCACCAGCGGGCGGTCCATCCAGTGGAAGGATGCCGCGAAGGTGACCGCCCGGAAGCTCCCGAGTCCCGCGGGCAGGTCCTCCGCTCGCATTCGAACCCAGGTAGCGGACTCGATGCCGGCCGCCTGTGCGGCTTTCGCCGCCTCGACGAGCATCCCCTCGTCCGGATCGAGTCCGACGACGGCTGCGAAGTGCTCGGCCAGCCGCAGCGCGATGGTCCCCGGCCCGCAGCCGACATCGAGCAGCCGTCCCCGCCCATCGAGGCCGAGCGCGGCCGCGAGCGCTTCGGCGAGGCCCGGCGCATACGGCATGCGGCCCTTCGCGTAGTACTCCGCCGTCCCCGCGAAGAGGGTCTCGTCCCACTGCCACTGTTCCCAGCCGTGATCAGTCATTCGCCTGTCTCCTGGGGCACTGGGTTCGTCACAATCAAGGACACATGGCCGACTCCGACAACGTCAGAATACGGCGACCGGCTCGGGCGACGCCGTATCGAGCGGCATTGGTGGGGTGGTCTTGTCCGCCATCGGCCGCACCTCGAGCGTGTAATCGATTCGCCGTCCCGTGAGCGCGAAATAAGCGATTCGATCCATTCGAACGATAACTGGCGGCAGCGCGCGTCCCCACCAGCCGGGAACTCGGCCCCGGATGAGCACCCATAGCCACATCGCCAGGCACGGCAAGAGGAGGAGCGCGGAGGCGACTCCGAGCAAAACCATCGACGGGACGAACGCCAACAAAGCCGCCGAGCAGCGTTTTCGAGAGACAACCGGAGTGCTGTCCTGCAAACGAAGCGAAGAATCGCAGACGGCACCGGCGAGAACGACCGAGAGCTGTGATTCAAGGTACTGAAGCGTCATCTTGTCGAGCAGCGGCACCCGCCGGTTGAGAACGATCGCGACCACGTGATTGGGGAGCGTGCCTGCGAGGACGAAGATTGTCAGGATCCCGATGCTCACTCCCATCCTGTCGGTCAGGAACGGGCTGTCGGGCGCGTCCCTCGCCAGTGTGACGGGGCCAGTAAGGATGAACGGTGGGCCACCAAAGAGTATGACAACCACGATCACATGCGGGATGACCGAGATCATTGACCACCGCAGGCCCTTCGCTTTCACGCTTGTCCCCCGCTTCCGTCCCGGAGCAGCGCATCACGCGGTCAGGTGCGCGCCCAGGCTACTCTTCGGCCTCTTCTTTGCGAGCCTCGGCGACGAGACGATAGCCGACGTTGCGGACCGTTTCAATAAACGCATGGCCATGGATTTCAATCTTCGAACGAATCCGGCGGATGTGGACGTCCACGGTGCGCGCGCCGCCGAAGTAGTCGTAGCCCCAGACGCGATTCAGGAGCTGCTCGCGGGTGAACACGCGCCCGGCGTTCATTGCGAGGAAGCGCAGGAGTTCGTACTCCTTGAACGTCATCACGAGCGACTCGTTGTCGACGGTGACGCGGTAGTTCGAGAGGTCGATGGCGAGGGCGCCGCAGCGGACGAAGTTCTCGCTATCGATGCCGTGCCGCCGCCAGAGTGCGCGCTCAATCCGGCGAATCAGCTCCTGGGCGGACCCCGGCGCGACCACGAAGTCTTCGATCGCGAGGTCCGCGCTGATTCGCTCCATCTGCTCCGGAGCGACAATCGCCATGAGGACGACGCCGGCCTCGCTGTACTGCTGCGAGAGAATCGAGAAGGCGGCCGCGGGGATGTCGCGAAAGTCGAGAATGACGAC
The DNA here is from genome assembly GCA_038256595.1 of Tepidiformales bacterium. Lineage (GTDB taxonomy): Bacteria > Chloroflexota > Dehalococcoidia > Tepidiformales > Tepidiformaceae > JBBSKE01. Next base: position 6,851 of record JBBSKE010000043.1, read on the forward strand.
ATCGCGAGCGGGCGCGACGTCATCCGCCGCGAGGCGTTCTGGGGTAATTGCTGCTGCTGAGAAGTTCGCGCGTTCCAGCGCTGGAGCCAGGCGGGCAACTTCCGGGTGACGGGTAACGAGAAATACCGAGCGCATCGCCGGCCTCCGAGTGTTTCGAGTATACGTCGTGACACAGCAGCGTGAAGGAATATGTCCATGAACAGCGTGTGAAATTCGTCACGAGCCGTTTATGGCCGCCACACGTCGCATCTTGCCCTATTCTGGCCTTGCCCATCTGCAATGTTTCGAACATCGAAATGATCATCTTTCGCAGCTGAAACGTTTCGAACGCGATTCAGGTCTGTTAGACTCCGCGGACCCCAGCGTGGAGGCTGATCCATGGCCACGTCCGCGACCCCACCAACTCCCGGCACCGGGTTCAACCCGTTCGATCCTTCGTTCCTCGAGAACCCCTTCCCCTTCTACTCGCTGGGCCGCCAGTTCCGCCCGGTCATGCTCGACCCGAACCGCGGATTCTGGTCCGCCTTCCGGTATGACGACTGCGTCGCCATCCTGAAGGACCACGCGACCTGGTCGAGCGACTCCGGCGCCAACCCGGATGGCCTGCCGCCGACGATGCTGGGCTCGGACCCGCCGCGACATAACCGCCTCCGCGGCCTCGTCTCACAGGCCTTCACCCCGCGCATGGTCGAGCAGCTTGAGCCCCGAATCCGCCAGGTCGCGAACGAACTCATGGACGAAGTCGCCGCCGCCGGCAGCGTGGACATCGTCGATGGCCTCGCGGCGCCCCTGCCCGTCATCATGATCGCCGAAATCCTCGGCATCCCCTCGGAAGACCGCGACCGCTTCCGCACCTGGTCCGACGCGGTCATCGCGACCCTCGGCACCGGCGCAGCCTCGGGCGGGGACGTTCGCAACGACGCTTCTCCCCAGCTCATCGAGGAATTGCGCGAATATCTCGGCGCTATGGTCGAACGCCGTCGCCAGGACCCGCGCGCGGACCTCATTTCCGCCCTCATCGCCGCCGAAGCGACCGGCGACCGGCTGTCCTCGGTCGAACTGATGCAGATGCTCATTCTCCTGCTCGTCGCCGGCAACGAAACCACGACCAACCTCATCAGCAACGCGATTATCGAATTCATGGACCACCCGGCCGAACTCGCACGCGTCCGCGAGAACCCCGCGCTCCTCCCGACGGCGATCGAGGAGGTCATGCGCTTCTCCTCGCCCGTGCAGGCGACCATCCGCCGCGCCACCCGTGACACTGAGGTCGGGGGCAAGAGCATCACGACGGGCCAGCCCATACTCGTCTGGATCGGCTCCGCAAACCGCGACGCCGACCAGTTCCCCGATCCGGAGCGCTTCGACGTTGCCCGCACGCCGAACCGGCACATCGGCTTCGGGCTTGGCATCCACTTCTGCCTCGGTGCGCCGCTCGCCCGGCTCGAAGCGAAAATCGCGCTCGAAACCATGCTCCAGCGCTTCTCCGGGTTCGAACGCACCGACTCCGAGCCCCTCCCGCGCGTGCCCACCTTCATCATGCACGGCGTCCGCAAGCTGCCGATCCGGGTGACGAACGGCTAAGACTGGATGCGCATGGCGGCAGGCTCCCCGGCCGGTGTGGCGCTGCTCCAACACGGAGTCGCCAGCTCAGCAAGCCGCCGCAGGAGACAGAGGGCGTCTGCCGCATCTGTGTGTGCGCTACCGTCCACATCGGATGAGCAATCGGTCGCGGGCGTCAATACCGCACTCAAGCGGCGGATTTCGAGGACATCCCGAATGTCTAAGGTCCCGGAGCAGTCGGCATCGCCGATTTCGGCCCGATGCCATCGCGAACGGCGTCCAGGAACGGCTGAAGTTCCAGAGTCTCGATAACCTGCTCGTGCGACAGACCCGACACGGTGGCGATTTCATCCAACTGGAACGGCGGCCTACGTCCTTTCGAGGGACCCGACTCTGCGAGACTGGCGCTACTCTGCCGGGACCAACCGGACCGGGTACTCGCGAGTCTGCACCTTGCTCCCATCCTGCGCGGACGATACCCAGGCGATGATCGCGCCGAGCTGGTCGTGGGTCACGGAAAACGGAATGGTGACGTCGAATGTGCCCCAGCAGCCGGTCCCGCAGGTGGCCATGACGGGCTGCTCGTACAGGATGAGCCCGTCGTTGTCGGTCAGTGTGAGCATGAAGGTCGCTTCGAAGACGTTGGCGATCCCGGTGACGCGGACCGGGTTTCCGGCTTCGCCCAGATACACCGGAGCGTCCACCAGGATCGACGGCGCCAGGTCGAGGAAGTCCTCGCGGGTCAGCGGACCATCGATATTGATGCCCTCCGAGGAGAAGACGTTGACCGTTTCGCCCTCAATCTGCAGGACGACCGAGTTCACCGTCTGGAAGCGCGTCAGGGTGAAGACAAGCTGCGCGAGCCGTCCCCGAGTCGAAAGGCTGCCGCCCCCGGATTCGAACTCCGCGGAGAGGTCCACGGTGGCGACGCCGTCGGCGATGGAGATGCCCAGCAGTTCGCTTCCTGCCGGGACGGTGCTCGAGATGGCGGGAATCGAGTCGCCCTCCGCCGCAGTCGGCCCGTCGAGTAGCGCCTCCACGGCCGCGCGGGCAACCCCGGCCGTCTGGGGAACCTCGCGGTGGACTGGCACGAGGAACGGCCCGCCTTCGCCATCGACCTCATCAAGGAAGAAGTAGACCGCCAGGTTTGTCACGGGTTGGGGGGCGGAATCAGCGGCAACCATCGGCACGAAGAGCCGGTATGGCAGTTCACCCGGTTGGGCATGGGCCCGGTCCGCGAGGAACGGTGCTGCGAGAATGAGCAGGGCGAGGAATGCGGGGATTCTCAGCGCATGGCATTTCATGGGCAAAACCTAGGCTGCTCTGGATGTCGCGTCAAACAGATCGGGCTATCCAGACGACGAACCGGCCGCAGCCACTGCTAATACGCCGCCAACCGCCGCATCCGGTTCACGACTTCGTCCAGTTTGCCGGCGAAGAGGCCGCGCTCTCGCTGGCTGAGCGGCTTCGGCCCGCCCGTGAATCCGCCAGACTGGCGCACCAGCTGCCCGAGTTCGCGCGAAGCCATCATTCCGCCGATGGCATCCTCGGTGAACTCGCGCCCACGGAAGTCGATGGCAACGGCGCCGGCAGCGATTGCGCGGTTGGCGAGCGGGATGTCGGCGGTCGTGACGACGTCCCCGGCCTCGGCGTGTTCGGCGATCCAATCGTCCGCGATGTCCGGCCCACCTTCGACTTCGACGAACGCCACCCCCTCGGGCACGTGCAGGAACGAGTTCGCCACCACCACCACAGGCACGTCATACCGCGCGCCGACCCGGTAGATCTGCTCTTTCACCGGGCAGGCATCGGCATCGACGTAAATCTTCATCGCTCGCCTCGTTCGTTCGGTTGAGCCGGCCAGCTGGGCCTGGGATTCGAACTCACAGCCGCTCCAGCGCCTGCGCCAGTGCATCCTCGACCGGCTCCAGGATCTCGTCGGCTGCCGCCCTCGCGTAGACGTCCGAGTGGGCCATGCCGATGCCGCGCCCGGCCCAGGCGAGCATCGCGGCGTCGTTCGTGCTGTCGCCAATCGCCACAACGTCGTGCCGGTCGATGCCGAGGTCCGCGCAGATGAGCGAGAGCGAGTGCCCCTTGTTCGCGTCCGGGTGGACCGCCACCGTCACCGTTGGGAAGTCGAGCACGTGCAGTTCGTCCGGGTAGGTCGCGACCAGGTGGCGGTGGATGCCGTTCGCCTCCGCGGCCGTACTGATGATGCCCACGCCGGTCGGCTCGAGGCCGCTCATCTCCGGGTCCGGGCGGTATTCGGGCACAATCCCCGAGACGCGGCCATATTCGCGCGTCGCCTCGCTCTCCTCGGAGGCAATGTAGCGGAGCGGGCTGAACCACTCGTAGGCGCGCCGGATTTCGCGCGAGTAGCCGATGATGTCGAGCGCCAGTTCGCGGGCGAGCGGGAATTCGTGGGTCATCGTGCCGTCCGGCAGGTGGACCGAGCAGCCCTGCTGGCAGATCACCGGGGTGCTCAGCCCCAGCAGCCGGGCCATCGAAATCGTGCCCGGGAACATCCGCCCGGAGGCGAGCACGACGATGATTCCGCGCTCGTCGAGCCGCCGGACCGCGCGAATCACGGCCGCTGAGGGCACGCCGGCGCCCGGTGCGATGAGTGTTCCGTCGATATCGAGGGCGACCAGCTTTACCGCCATTCGCCGACCACGACACGGCCGATCCCGGCGAGGTCTGGCAGGATTTCCGCTGCGGCCCGCGATTCGCGCAGCAACTGCGCTACTTCGTCGGCCTGGCCGTCCGCGACTTCGAGCAGCAATAGCGCAGGCTGGAGCCGTTCGGCGCAATCGTTCACCAGGCGGCGCACGAGGTCCAGGCCGTCGTCGCCGCCGTCCAGCGCCTGCCGGGGCTCGGCATTACGCACCTCGGGTTCGAGCGATTCGATCTCCCGCGAGGGGATGTAAGGCAGGTTCGCGAGGATGACCAGGGGATGCCCGGGCGCCGGCTGCAGGTGACTGGCGAGGTCGCCGCGAACGAAGGTCACGGGCGCGTCGAGCCGGGTCGCGTTTTCGCGGGCGACGGCGAGAGCGGTCTCGGAGATGTCGCTGGCGACCACGGCCAGGTCCGGGCGCAGCCGCGCGACGCTGATTGCGATGCAGCCGCTGCCGGTGCCGATTTCGGCCACGAGTGCGTGCGCGGGAGCGCGGCGGACGGCCGTTTCGACGAGCAATTCGGTTTCGGGACGCGGAATGAGCACCGCCGGCGTGACCACGAACTCCATGCCCATGAACTCGCGCGTGCCCTGGATGTAGGCGAACGGTTCACGGCGAACTCTGCGCTTCACGATCGGGCAGAGCGCCACCCGGCGGTCGACCGGGATCTCGGCGCCCGAGAAATACTCGGTCCGGGAGAGGCCGCTCGCGTGCCGGACGAGGAGTTCGGCCTCGAATTCGGCATCGGGAATCCCGGCGGCGGTCAGTCGCCTCCCGATTTTCCGGCCGGTGTCGCGGGCACTCACCCCTCGACCTGCAGGCGGAGGCGCTGGGCCTCGTCGGCGGTCGAAACGGCCTCGATCAGGTCGTCTACGTTGCCATCGAGCCGGTCGGGGATGTTGTGAACGGTGAGCCCGACGCGGTGGTCCGTGATCCGGTCCTGTGGGTAGTTATAGGTGCGAATTTTCTCGGAACGCTCGCCCGTACCGACCTGTGACTTGCGGTCGGCGCTGACCTCGGCGGCCTTCTTCTGCGTCTCCATATCGAGCAGTTTCGAACGCAGAACGGTCATCGCCTTCGTGCGGTTCTTGAACTGCGAGCGTTCGTCCTGGCAGACCACGACGAGTCCGGTGGGGATGTGCGTCAGGCGGACCGCGGTCGCGACCTTGTTGACGTTCTGCCCGCCCGCGCCGGAGGAGTGGAAAATATCGACGCGTATGTCGCCGGCCTCGACGGGCACATCGACCTCTTCGGCCTCGGCGAGCACGGCAACGGTCGCGGTCGAGGTGTGAATGCGTCCCTGCGCCTCGGTCTCGGGGACGCGCTGCACGCGGTGGACGCCGCTTTCGAACTTCAGGCGCGAATAGGCGCCCTCGCCCCGTATCTCGAACACGATCTCTTTCATGCCGCCCTTTTCGGACTCGGACAGGTTGAGGATCTCAGTCTGCCAGCGGTGGCGCTCGGCATAGCGGGTGTACATGCGCCAGAGGTCGGCGGCGAACAGGGCAGCTTCTTCGCCGCCCGTGCCGGCACGAATTTCCATGATCACGTTGCGGCTGTCGCGCGGGTCTTTCGGGAGCAGCTCGCGGAGGACCTGCGCGCTAATCTCCTGGATGCGCTCTTCCGATTCGGCGAGTTCGGCCTGGGCCAGCTCGCGCATCTCGGCGTCGTCTTCTTCGAGCATGGCGCGCGCGCTCGCGGCCGTTGCGGTGGCGACCTCGAAGGCGGAGTAGAGGTCCACCAGCGTCGACATCTCGGAGCGCTCTTTGGCGAGCGTATTCATCCGCTCGTAATCCGAGGCGATGTCGGGCTGGCCCATCTCCATCGTCAGCTCTTCGAAACGGTCGCGGATGCGGCTCAGCTCGGAGAGAATTGCTTCTTCCACGTGTAATCTCGATGTGTCGCAGGATGCGGTGGCGCTGCCGCTCAGCTGCGCCATTTGAGTATACCAGATGCCCCAAGCGTTCCCCGGTATCCGGTCGACACTCGCGCGGGACCGATGCGAAGAGTCACGAAGGGTCCGGAGTGGCCCGCTACCCGCCGGTGAACTTTTGGACGGCGGCGAGCACTTCTGCCTGGGGAACGACAACCTGGCCCCCCTCGCCGCGGAGCGACTTCACCGCCGCCGTGCCTGCTTCCATCTCCGATTCGGCCATGATCACCGCGACCGCCGCCCCGGAGGCGTCGGCGCTGCGGAACTGCGACTTCATCGAGCGGCCGCCCTCGCCGATGAGCGCGGCGATCCCCGCAGCTCGTAGTGAACCGGCGACTTTGACCGCGGCCGCCGGGCTGCCAGCCCCGCGATGCACGACGAAGACCTCGGTCGTCGGGATGCGCGTGACCGGCGCGGACCACTTCTCCATCTCGAGGATGATGCGCTCGATACCGCTCCCGAAGCCTACTCCCGGGGTTGGCGGCCCACCGAGGGTTTCGATGAGCCCGTCGTAGCGGCCGCCGGCGCCAATCGTCCCCTGTGCGCGGCCATCGTTGTTCGGCACGATTTCGAAAACGGTGCGGTTGTAATAATCGAGGCCGCGCACGATGAGCGGGTCGATTTCGAACGGGATGCCGGCGGCAGTGAGCGCTGCACAGACCGCATCGTGGTGCTCGCGCGCCCCCGGGCTTAGGTGGTCGATGAGTTTCGGCGCGGCCTCTTTGTAGGGCTGGTCGCGCTCCTCCTTGCTGTCGAGCAGCCGTAATGGGTTCCGCTCGAAGCGCCGCTGGCTGTCCTCCGAAAGCTTGTCGAAATTCGGGCGATAGAAGTCCTTGAGCAGATCGGTATAGGCGCGGCGCGGTTCCGGGTCGTCGATCGAGTTCAGGCGAACCGTGATGTCCTGGATGCCAAGCCGCTCGTAGAGCCGCCAGAGCAACTCGATGACCTGCGCATCGACGCCCGGGTCCGAGGAGCCGAGAACTTCGCAGTCGAATTGCGTGTGCTGGCGGTAGCGGCCCTTCTGCGGCCGGTCGTAGCGAAAGATGTGCTTGGTCGTCCAGAGACGCACGGGCTGCGGGAGGCTCGCCATGCCGTGTTCGAGGTAGGCGCGGCAGATGGCCGGCGTCGCCTCGGGCGTGAGCGCGAACGAATCCCCGCCACGGTCCTTGAAGAGATACATCTCTTTTTCGACGATGTCGGTCGTGTCGCCGGTGCCTTTTTCGAACACTGCCGCCGATTCGAACTGGGGAGTGTCGATGCGATGGAATCCGAACAGGCGCGTCACTTCCCGGGCGGCATCGAAGACCGCCTGCCAGTACGGTTGCTGTGCAGGGAGGATGTCCTGCGTACCCCTCGGGGCCTGGTACCGGGCGGATGACATAATTTCGGAACCCTTCGCACTGAGCTATCATGTAGCATAGGGCGGCGGGCTGGCGTCCCGCAAAACTCCGC
>JBBSKE010000044.1:0-14435 GCA_038256595.1 Tepidiformales bacterium
AGTGCCGGTTCCTCGGAACTCCGTAGTCTCCCAACCATCTTCACTGACCCGTGTTTCACTCGCACGCTGACGAGTGAGCCGGCCTTACCGGGACCTCGAGTCAGGAGCTCCCGCCCATGCTGGCGGGGTCGAAATCCGGGTTGCCGGTCATGATTGACCAGCGAATGCCGTAAGGGTCGCGCACCAACCCGCCGCGTCCGTAAGGCGCGTCATAGATTGGGCGGACTTCGACAGAGCCCGCCGCGAGCACCCGCGACCAGGCGGCTACAAGGTCCGGGATGTCGAGGACGAAGGCAACATTGCTGCCCTTCAGCGTCTTCGCCGAGATTGCGTCGTAGTCTGGAGCTTCGTCCGAAAGCATGAGAATCGTCTTCCCGATCCGGATTTCCGCGTGTCCCAAGCTGCCGTCGGCATTGGGGATGCGGTAGAGCTCCTCGGCGCCGAATGCCTGCGTATAGAAGGCGATCGCACCGGGTGCGTCGTGAACCGTGATGTAGGTGGTCACTGTCGTGTAGGGCGCCTGTTCCGGGCTCATTATTTCCACTCCGTCCCGGGACGGTAGGTCCCGAAGTTCCAGTCGTGGCCTTCGGGGTCGCGCACCGTGAAGCCGCGCGACCCGTAGTCCGTGTTTTCGATGCCGAAGATGACTTTCGCCCCGGCGGCGACGGCGGATGCGAAGACGGTGTCCACCTCTGGCAGGTAGATGCAGGTCGACTGGTTCGTGCCGGAGAGCCGCTCGGGGCTGACCCAGCCATGTTCGAGGTTCGAACTGCCGACCATGATGCAGCCGGAGCCAATCACCAGTTCAGCGTGGGCGACTGGCCGCGTTTCGTCGCCGGAGACCACGAGCCGCCGCTGGAAACCGAATGCGCGTTCCAGCCAGTCGATCGCTGCGAGCGCGTCGTCGTAGTAGAGGCAGGGGTACAGGGTGCCGGCCGGGTCATCGAGCATGACGTCCTCCTTTGAGGTGGTGGCGAGCCGTTCGAACCCGCCAGAGCGAATACTCCGCGAGCGTACCGATCCCCGTTGGCCGCGTCTTGTACGGAATTTCCGGCCATGACTCTACCGGAAGTCGGAGCAGATTTGGCGGCGCTGGCTCTCGCCTCTGCCCCGAAGGGCATTGCGCGCAAAGAGTCCCCGCTCGCACAATCGCGAGCCGGGCGACGTTCCCGGCCGCACGATTGCAGGACCGATTGATTTCGCAGTTATTCGCAGTTAAAGGAGACATCGCGCCATGGATTCCACAAAACTCTTCGACCTCACTGGCAAGGTCGCTCTCGTCACCGGTGGCAGCCGGGGACTCGGCCGGGAGATGGTTCTCGCCTTCGCCGAACATGGCGCCGATGTCATCATCGCGAGCCGCAAGCTCGATTCCTGCGAGGAACTCGCCAAAGAGGTGACCGACCGCACCGGCCGCCGCGCGCTGCCCATCGCCTGCCACGTCGGCGATTGGACCCAGGTAGGCGAACTGGCCGAGCAGGCCTACGCCGAATTCGGCAAGGTCGATGTGCTGGTCAACAACGCCGGCATGTCGCCGCTCTACGACCGCGTTATCGATGTCACCGAGGCGCTCTACGACAAGGTTCTCGATGTGAACCTCAAGGGGCCGTTCCGCCTGACGTCGATCATTGGTACGCGCATGGCCGAGGGCGATGGCGGCTCGATCATCATGGTCTCGAGCACAGCCTCCGAAGGGGCGAGCGCGAACACGATCCCCTATGGCGCGGCGAAGGCGGGCGTGAACAACATGACGATCGGCTTCGCTCGCGCGTTTGCGCCCAAAGTGCGCGTCAACTGCATCGTCCCGGGTCCGTTTCTCACGGATATTTCGAAAGCCTGGGACATGGATTCGTTCGAAGCGCGCGCCTCGAAGACGATCCTCATGGAGCGCGGTGGCCGGCCGGACGAAATTGTCGGCGCGGCGCTCTACTTCGCCTCCGACGCCTCCAGCTTCACGACCGGGGCGCACCTCACCGTCGCTGGCGGCAAATACTAGCCAGCCTCCATCCCGGAGACGCCACCACCCTCGGGCAGCAGTCGCGCCGCATATTCGAGCGGCGTGACCCCGGCGAAGCTCCGAAATTCGCGGTTAAAATGCGCCTGGTCGTAATAGCCGGCGTCGACCGCGATCTCCGCCAGCCGAACGCTCTTCGGGCTGCGCATCTTGCTCGAAGCCGCTCCATCGAAGCGTGGCTGGTTCGTCGCAAACGGGCCGGCCTGATTCACTGCGGCGACTGCCCGTTCGAAGCGAATGAGTCGCGAAACCATGCCCGGCGGCACGCCGATATGCTCGCGGAAGCTCGCGATTAGCCGCTTGTGGCTCTGCCCGGTCGCCTCGGCCAGCGCGCCGATGTCCACAGGCCCCGCCGAGCCATGGAGCTGCCGCCAGGCCCAATCGATAGCGGCCGGGGCGGGCGTGGTCTCGGCCATGCGCCGCAGGATGAACGTTTCGACGAGGTCCAGCCGCGCCTCGTAGCCGGGAGTGTCGAGAAGCTGCTCTTCGAGTCGCCGCGCCCGGGCCCCGAGGATCTCCGGCAGTTCGATCGCCCGGTTCGTGAGCGAATCCATCGGCACGCCGAGCAGCCGCTGTGCGCCGAGCGGCGTGAGGTCCACCTGGATGCCCTCGCTCGTGCCCACATACTCCGTGAACACCTGCGCATCAAAGAGGCCCGCGACGTAGGTGCCGAGGAGCCGCTCTTTCGACGCTTCGACCCGCGGATCGACCACGTGCATCTGCGTGCCAAGCCCAATAATCAGGACGATGCCCGTGTGTGGGACCTGCATCCGGCGGCTGATCTGCGGCGCGCGATCGATGTACCATGTGTAATTCTTCACGAACGGCCGGAGCGCGGGCATGGCGGGTCGAATCGCCATCTCCCAGTCGCCCAGTTCGGACAGGTGGCGAACGTAGCGGAGCGGCGTGGCCATCATGCGATCAGCATGGCCTCGGCGACTGCGCGTTGCAACCATTTCTCGCGCGCTCCCTCCAGCGGAGAACGCTCATCGACCGCGGAGGGCAACGAATGGCGAACCTGGCAATCGGCGTGGATATTGGCGGCAGCGGCATCAAGGCCGCCCCGGTCGACCTCGATACTGGCACGCTCGCAGTGCCCCGGCTGCGACACGCGACACCCCAGCCGGCCACGCCGAAAGCGGTGGCTGCCGTGGTCGGCTCGATGCTGAAGGAGAAGCAGTTCCAGGGCATCGAGATCGCCGGTTTCGGCTTCCCCGCGGCAATCAAGAAAGGCCACCCGATGACGGCGGCGAACGTCGATAAGTCCTGGATCGGCACGGACGCTGCCGGGCTGCTCGGAAAGACGATCGGCCGCGAGATCCACATGCTCAACGACGCCGACGCCGCCGGCATCGCCGAGACGCGATTCGGCGCCGGCAAAGGCGTCTCCGGGGAGGTGATGATGGTCACCCTCGGCACCGGCATCGGCACCGGCTACTTCGTCGATGGCCGGCTCGTCCCGAACACCGAACTCGGGCATATCGAACTGGATGGCCGGGACGCCGAGACCTGGGCAGCCGCCTCCGTCCGCGAGCGCAAGAAACTCGGCTGGAAGGAGTGGGCGCTGCGCGTCGATGCCTACCTCAACGCGCTCGACAGGCTCCTCTGGCTGGACCTGATCATCATCGGCGGCGGCGTCAGTTCGAGCCCGGACCGCTTCCTGCCCCACCTCAAGACGCGCTGCCCGGTCGTGGTCGCGACGATGGGGAACGACGCGGGGATTGTCGGCGCGGCGATTTATGCGGCCGAGCACGCCAGTGCGCTCCCCCGTTCGTAGCATGTTGAGCCGCCTTCGACCGGCTACACTTGCTGCTTCGAGGTGGAACTTCCATGACCTATACGATCCGGCCATTTGTTGATGCGGAACTGGCCGAAGCCGCCCGCTGCCAGGCTTCGAGCTTTGGCTACGATGCCGACCCGGCCGGGATCGAGGCCAGGCGCACGCTCGTCGACCTCGCGCGCACGCACGCAGCATTCGACGAAGGCACGATCGTCGGGACGGCCGCGATCTTCGCCTACGAGATGGGCATCCCCGGCAACCGCGTCCTGTCGACGGCCGGCGTGACGATGGTCTCGGTGCTGCCGACACATCGCCGCCAGGGCATCCTCACGAATCTCATGCGTGCCCAGCTCGAGCACGTGCGCGACCACGGCGACGCGATGGCCGCGCTCTGGGCCTCCGAAAGCGGCATCTACGGGCGCTTTGGCTACGGGATGGCCGCCCAGGGCCTCGAGATCAAGATCGAACGCTCGCGCGCGACCTTCACGACACCGGTCGAGGCCCCGGGCAAGCTGCGCCTCATCTCCAGCGACGAGGCGCGCGAAGTCCTGCCGCCGTTCCACGACCAGATGGTCCGCCGCACGCCCGGCATGATGCCCCGCAGCCAGGCCTGGTGGACGAACCGCACCTTCCGCGACGCCGAGCACTTCCGCGATGGCTTCACCGCGCAGCAGTTCGTGACCTACGAAGTCGATGGCGAACTCCAGGGTTACAGCCGTTATCGCCGGAAGATGGCCTGGCCGGACGAACTCCCAAGCGGCACCACGCGCGTCGAGGAGCTCTTCTCGTTCACGAACGAAGGCTACGCGGCGCTCTGGCAGTACGCCTTCGGGCTCGACCTCATGAGCACCGTCGTCTCGGACCATCGCCCGGTCGATGACCCGCTCCTCTGGATGCTGTCCGACCCACGCCGCCTGCACCGCTACCCGACAGATGCGCTCTGGCTGCGTGTCGTGGATGTCGCCCGCTGCCTTGCCGCGCGCCAGTACTCTGCCGATGGCGAACTGGTGCTGCAGGTGACCGACGGCTTCCTCGATGGCAACTCTGGCGCCTACCTGCTGACCGTGTCCGGTGAGACCGCAACCTGCGTCCGAACGGATCGCCCGGCGGATGTGTCGCTCGATATCGCCGACCTGGGCGCGCTCTACCTGGGTGGCGTGAACTTCACGACGCTCGCCCGTGCCCGCCGCGTCTCCGGCGCTCCTGCCGCACTCCAACGGGCAGACCTGATGTTCTCCTGGTCGACGGCGCCCTGGTGCCCCGAGACGTTCTGAGCAGGTCGATCCGCACCGGCCACCGCGTCGCCACTTCGGTGTATGCAGCCGGAATTTCTCGCAGCAGCCCCTCCTTAAGCCTGTCGCCGCGCCGATTGTCAATGTAATGCGACCCTGAAATCGCCGGACAAGGTGGTGCGTGGGTCGAATTGGCTGGTCTGTTGGAGGGCTGCGATGGGCGTGATTCGGCGTTTCCCGGTGGCGAACCGGGTGGACCTGGTGCAGGCGATTGAAGCGCTGCCACCGCTGCCCGCGGTCGCGCTGCGCGTCATCCAGGTCGCGCAGAACCCGAAATCGTCGGCGGCGGAGCTGGCGCTCGTCGTCTCTGCGGACCCGGGGTTGAGCGCGCGCATCCTGCGCATCGCCAACTCCGCGGCCTACCACCGCGAGCGGCCGGTCACCTCTGTCCAGGAAGCGCTGGTCGTGCTGGGGTTCGTCCAGGCGCGCAACGTCGCGGTCAGCAGCGCGATTACCAGCGCCTTCGCCCCCGACATGCTGCACGCGCTCTTTCGCATCGACGCCTTCTGGCGGCACTCTATCGCGGTCGCCTTCAAGGCGTCCGAACTGGCCGGCAGGACGAAGAAGATGGATTCGCCGAGCGCGTTCACGGCTGGCATTCTCCACAACATGGGCCGCCTCGCGATGTTCTACGCGGACCCGGCCGGGCTCGACCAGGCGGTCGCCGAGGCCATCCGACGGGATGTGAAGCTCGAAATCGTCGAAGACGAAGTCCTCCACTACAACCATGCGGAGCTCGGTGGGCTGCTGGCGATGAAGTGGAAACTGCCATCCGAGATTCGCGACGCAATCGCCCGCCATCACCACGAAAGCCTGCCCGAATCGACCCTCGCGCACGTCGTGGCCGAGGCGGACCGCTACTGCTGCGACAACGGCATCCTGCCGGGCTACGTGGTCCCCAACCTGCCCGGCCGCCGCGAGGAATCCGAGCCGGATTTCCGCCGGGTCATGCGCCAGGTCGACGATCTGATGGTCCTGGTCGCTGGCGAATCGGCCGGAGTGCAGTTCGTTTAGCGTCCTGGCAACGGTCCGAGCGTTCGAATTTTTTCCGACGTCCGCACGGGTGGCAAGGGTGCGCCAGTTCCCGTAGGCTTGCCCTGCCGCTGCCAGCCCCAACCGGGCACAGGCGAAGTTGCGCGGCGGGTGGTCGCTATGGCCGGACGGCTCGAAGGCAAAGTCATCATCGTCACCGGCGGTAGCCGCGGCCTCGGCCAGTACTGCGCGATTGGCTATGGCAGCGAAGGCGCGATCGTCGCCGTCGCCGCCCGCACCGAAGCCGAGACGGACCCGCGCTTGCCCGGCACCATCTACTCCACGGCGCAGGCCGTCACCGATGCTGGCGGCGAGGGCTTCCCGGTCGTCTGCAACGTCGCGGATCAGTCGGCCATCGAACGCATGGTCGAAGAGGTCATCGCGCGGTACGGCCGCGTGGACGTGCTCATGAACAACGCCGGCATCCTGCCCGCGGGCGGCATTTCGACCATTCCCGCGAAACACTGGGAACTGGAGTTGCGAATCAACTTCAGCGGCCCATTCCACGCGACTCGCGCCGTGCTCCCCGGGATGATCGAGCGAAAGAGCGGCAGCATTATCAACATCTCCTCGGCCGCGGCCGACCGCGAAATGGGCCACTACGGCGTCATCAAGCGCGGCCTCGAGGCGATGACCGTCTCGTTCGCCGAAGAGCAGCGCGCCAACGGCATCGCTGTCAACGCCCTCAAGCCCGTCGGCGCGATCGAGACCCCGGGAATGAATTTCGGCGGCCCCCTGAGCGAAGAGCGCCGCGCCGCGCTGCCAACCGCCGATAGCTACGTCGAAGCGGCCATCCTGCTCGCCCTCCAAACGCCCGAGACCTGCACCGGCGGCATCTTCAACGACCAGGACGCGCTCAAGCGGCTTGCCGACGAAGCAACGAAGGCGCGGCTGTTGCGGTAGGCGATCGGTCCAGTGACGTGGATTACTTGAGACGTTGCCTGGTCCGACGCAACCGCTATCGCCAGTCCTTATGGGTTCTCACCATGACCGACTGGGACGCGGCGAAGACGAGGGTCTGGTTATCTGTGTTCCGTCCAAACACCATCGGTTCTGAATCGAAGCCAATTGCGCGGAGTATGCCTGCCGTCTGCACCGCCCTGATGATATCGTCCGGTGTGATTTGAACGCTGATGATAACCGGAACCGTTATGAGTTCGCCAGTTATCCGATTCGGGCCGCGCAAGATGATGTCGCATTCGACGAGATTCACCGCTTCTTCGGTAATGAGCCCATCGTGGTACGGATCAAAAATCGCATCCAGGTCATCTTCGACGACAACGCATGCGGGGTGAACGAGGGGAAGAGATACGTCAGCGGCCGATCTCGAATGTGTTCGTACAGGTTGAAGTAATTTGCACTCACTGGTCTTGTCCTTCGCCTCGGCCAACGAAGCGAGCCATTGCTATTGCTGGCTAGTCGACTTGGAGATGCACGCGCACATAAGTGCGATCGGCAATCTCTTGTGCTTCAGTGCGAATCTTGTTTCCAAACACCATAGGACTCGCCGCAAGGCCAAGCCGGTTTAGGATGTCCGCGGTCTGTTTCGCACGTTCCACGTCCCGTTCGTTGATAGTCGCGGAGACTTCCACTGCGATGTAGACCGAATCTGGCGAGCCCTTCAGCCGGCCGCGAACCACTGCGTCGGTTGCAACGACGCGCCGATAGTCTTCGTCCGGAAGCGCACCGGATTCGTAGGCTTCATACAGGCCTGGTAATTGGTCAGGCAGGACGATGCGGGTTCCGAGGAGGAACGTTCCCACAAAGGCGTGGACCTTATCTCGAAAATCACGCTCCAGGGATCGGCCGCGAAGGTCATCTACCTGGATGTTCAGAGTCACAAGTTTCTCATCGATGCCGCTGAATCGTTGGTCTGCCGCATCGAACCGCTGGTCGACAACATCGAACCGCTGGTCGACAACATCGAACCGTCGATCAACAGCATCGAACCGTCGATCCACTTCCGTCCGGAAGCTCGCATGTTCTTCCCGGATGCCAACGATGTCTGTCTTGACGCCAACGATGTCTGCCTGGACCTCGGCGAGGCGCTCGTCGTGGGCGGTGGCACGCTGTTTCAGCTCTTCGATGGCGGCCAGCGAACTGGCGAGCACCTCGCGCACGTACTTCATGAACGGCGCCCACTCTTCTTCGAAGAGACGCAGCCGCAACTCCGATTTCAGCCGGGGATGTTCGTCCAGCAGCCGGATCAGGTCTTCCACGTCGGTGAATGTCATCGCCACGCTTCGATCTTACAGCACCCGGATCGGCGCTGGAGGAGAAAGTTCGCAGCAGAAGATAAGATCGACCACGACTAAGAACAAATGTTCTATAATGGCTCGATGCACGATCCCGCCGCGGGCTACGACTACGTGGAACTCCACGCCCACTCCTGCTGGTCCCTGCGCGAGGGCGCCAGCTCGACGGACGAACTCGTGGACCGCGCCATCGCCCTCGGCTACCCGGCCCTCGCCCTCACCGACCACGACAGCGTTTACGGCGCCATGGAATTCGCCAAGGCGGCCCGCGAACGTGGCCTGCGACCTATCACTGGGGTCGAGCTTACCGTCCTCGGCGACGATGGCCGCCACTCCCACCTCACCGCGCTTGCCGCCGAGGTCGATGGTTTCCGCAACATCTGCCGCATGCTCAGCCTCGCCTATCGTACCCATGGCAAGGATTCGCCGCTGGTCGAAAAACGCTGGCTGGCCGACCATCACGAGGGTCTCATCGTCCTCTCTGGCTGCCGCGAGAGCGAAATTTCGCGCCTGCTGGACCCGCATGCGCCGGAACGCGACCCCGCCCGCGCGGAACAGGTAGCCCGCGAGTACCAGGCGATCTACGGCGACCGTTTCTACATCGAATTGCAGGACCACGACGTCTTCGGTGATGGCGAACGGGTACCCCTCATGGCCGAGTTCGCCGCGCGCCTTGGCATCGAAATCGTCGCCACGAACAACGCCCACTACCACGTGCGTGAACGCCACCGCCTGAACGACGTGCTGGTCGCGGTTCGCCATCGCCGCACGCTCGATAGTTCGCACGAACTGCGCCGCCCGAACTCGGAGTTCTTCCTCAAGAGCGGCCAGGCGATGGCCCGCCGGTTCGCGAACTACCCGGCCGCCATCCAGAATACCCTCGCCATCGCGAACCGCTGCCAGTTCGACCTCAGCCGCGACCTGCCCTACCGCCTGCCGGATTACCAGGGCATGCCCGAGGGCGCAACGATGGACAGCTTCCTCCGCGGCATCTGCGAGCGCGCTTTTCGCCGCAAGTACAACATCCTCGAGCCCGGGGTCTATGCCGACGCCCGCGCTCGCCTCGACCGTGAACTCACCCTCATCGCAAAACACGGGCTGGCCGGCTTCTTCCTCGTCTACTGGGAGATCCTGCAGATGGTGAACGAGATCGCCCATGAACTGCGCGGCCGGCCCCGGCACCTCACGCCGGACGAGCGGCCGGTCGGCCGGGGGCGCGGCTCGTCCGTCAGCTCGATCGTCTGCTACCTCATCGGCCTCTCCCATATCGACCCGGTCACGAACAAGCTCTACCTCGACCGCTTCCTGAACGACGAGCTGCATTCGCTGCCAGACATTGATATCGACTTCCCGCGCGACATCCGCGATGAGCTCCTCAAGCGCGTCTACGACCGTTTCGGCGAGGACCACGCGGCGCTGGTCTGTGCTTTTCCGACCTACCAGTTCAAGAGCGCGGTGCTGGATATCGGCAAGACGCTGGGGCTGCCAGCGCCGGTGCTGGCGAAGCTGAACAAGCTCGGCGGCCATTTCGCCAGCGCCCACGACATCGCCGAGGAGATGAACCACGTCCCCGAGCTGCGCGAGCTGGTGGATGCGCCAATCTGGAGCGACCTCATCGAACTCGCCCACGAGGCAGCCGGCTTCCCGCGCCACATCAGCCAGCATGTCGGCGGCGTCGTCATCTCCGCAGACCCGATTTCGACGGTCGTGCCGGTCGAACCGGCGCGCATGAGTGGCCGCTTCGTCTGCCAGTGGGACAAAGATTCGGTGGACGATGCGCGGTTCGTAAAGATCGACTTCCTCGCGCTGGGTATGCTTTCGGCGGTCGATGACTGCCTCAACATCATCGAAGAGACGCGCGGCATCCGCGTGGACCTCGGCCGCATCGACCACGAGAGCAAGGAGATCTACGACTCCATCGACGAAGGCGACACGATGGGCGTCTTCCAGATCGAGAGCCGCGCCCAGGTGCAGACGCTGCCACGCACGCGCCCGCGCAACCTCGACGACCTCGCCGTGCAGGTCGCGATTATCCGCCCGGGGCCGATCGTCGCCGGCGCGTTCCATCCCTATATGGAGTACCGTGAGCGCCTTTCGCGGGGCGAGCCGATCGAGGTCGATTACGGCCACCCGGAACTCGGGCCGCTCCTCCAGCACTGCCTCGGGGAGACGCTCGGGCACGTGCTCTACCAGGACCAGGTGCTCCAGATCTCCTGCGCGATCGCTGGGTTCACGCCCGGCCAGGCCGACCGCCTGCGCCGCGCGATGAGCCGCAAACGCTCCTCGGAGGCGATGCAGGCGCTCGCCCACGAGTTCTATGAGGGCGCGAAGAGCCAGGGCGTGAGCCGCGATGCCGCCGCGGTCGCCTTCGAAAAGATGGCCGCCTTCGCCTCGTTCGGCTTCCCGAAGAGCCATGCGGTCGCCTTCGCCCTGCTCGCCTACGAATCCTGCTGGCTGCGCTACCACTACGGTCCCGAGTACTTCAGCGCGCTGTTCAACGCCCAGCCGATGGGTTTCTATTCGGTCGAAGTGCTCACCGGCGATGCCCGCCGCCACGGTTACGAAGTGCTCGCGCCATCGATAAATATCTCCCGCGCCGAGACCTTCCCAGAGGGCGACGGCATCCGCCTCGGCTTCAGCCACGTCAAGGGGCTGGGCGGCGACTGGTTCGCGCGCCGCGGCCTCAAGCCGGAAGAGCGTAGCCAGACCATCCCCGAAGTGCTCATCGCCGAACGCCGCGCGAATGGTCCGTATCGCTCGCTGCACGACCTCGTGACGCGCACGCGCATCGACCGGGCGGCGATCGAGGCGCTGATCCGCTCGGGCACGCTCGACGAGTTCGGCATGCCCCGGCGGGAGCTCCTCTGGCAGCTCGGGCTGCTCATCCCCGGCGAGAGTGTGCTCGCGAAGAAGACGCGCCGCCCGCCCGCCGCCGATGCCGAGACGATCGCCGATGCGGCATCCGGCTGGCCGCGAAGGCCGGCCTCAAGTGGCCCCCGGCGCGGCCGCAAGACGCTCGCCTTCCAGGCCTCCCTGCCCCTCCCGACCGAGCAGGATATGGAGCCGCTCCCCGCACTTTCGCCCTGGCAGCAACTCGCCTGGGATTACGAAACGATGGGCGCGACCGGTGGCAAGCACCCGATGGCGCTCGTTCGCCCGCTCCTGAACGAGGGCATGGTCAGCAGCCTCCAGGTGGGCGGCATGGGTAACCCGAACCGCATGGAGCAGGGCAAAATCGTCGAGATGGCCGGCATGGTCGTGACTCGCCAGCGTCCGCAGACCGCCAGCGGCGTCATGTTCATGCTCCTTGAAGACGAATTCGGGCTGACGAACGTGGTCATCTACCGGAAGCTGCAGGAGAAGCAGCGCGAACTCGTGCGCGCGGTGCCGTTTGTCATCGTCCGCGGGCGAATCGACAACGAACAGAGCGGCTTTCCGAACATCATCGCCGAGAGCTTCCGCCCCTGTCCGCTCCCCGGCCGGATCGAAGCGCCCGGCAGCCACGACTTCGGGTAACGAGCCAGCGCGCCAGCAGATCCCCGCCGTTTCCGAACCCCGACTGGCAAGGAGGGGTCGTGAGGACCTGGTGACCAATACTCCGCCCGCTGGCCGAACTCAGATGACCCGGACCCGACTCGCCACCGGGAGCGGGCCTGCGGGCAGTCGATTCATTGGCGAATCACGCGACCCCGGGCTGGCGCCTCGGGGCTCGTCCAGAGCCCGAGATTCGCTGAGAATCCGGCGGCCGAATCTCGCTCCGCAACCCACCTGATGATGGCCGAATCGACCAGTCGAGGCGTCTGGACTGTTGCTATCATTGAAATCTGCCCAGGAATCTGGCGGCCCATAACGGCATACCCCAGCAACGATGGGGAGGTGACATTTTGGCGAAGAAGCAAAAGAAACTGACCCCGAAGCGAGAGCGGAAGCTCATCAAAGCCGCAGGAAATTCCGGCAGGCCGCTCGTCGAGTCTCGAATCACGATTGATCCACAGTCCACATTCATGCTCACCCTGCCGGTCACCGTCGAAAAGGGCAGGAGGATCTACACGGCAGCAAAGAACCAGCAGGTTTCGCTCGTCGACTACATCAACCAGGTGCTCGACTCGGCACTTGCGCTCGAAGAATCAACGGAGCCACCGATCGAGGTATTGGCGTTAGGGCCGCAAGGTGACGCCGACAGCGCACCCCATCCGGAACTGCCATCCAGCGACACGAGTCACGACAACCGCCCCGCCGCCATCGGAGCCGCGTAACTTTGCGCGCTTTCTTCCTCCCGATACGTCCAAAGAGACCCTGACCCATGCCGAAATCGCCGTCTCCCGCCCGCGCTATTCCCCGCTACCTTCGCCACAAGGCGATGGACTTCGCTGCCGTCGCGGGCGACATTCGCAACCACCCGGGCAGCTTCCCCCAGGACCTGGCCGCGCTGCTGGTCTCGCTGGGAACCGCCGGGGGCAGCCGCCACAGTGGGCCGGGGACGTTCGTACTCTACGAAAATGCTCGCGGGCTCGGCGCCTGGATCCCCGGGCGGTCGAAGCACACCGCAATCACCATCGGCAACATCGCCTTCTCGCGAAAAAGCTGCGCGCCGTTCAGCACGCTCTACTGGCACGAACAAACCCACCACCTGCAGAGCAACGAAGAAGGCTGGAAGTGGGCGATCCGCTACTTCCGCGAGTCGCGCAAGCACGGCTATCGCGGCAACAAGTACGAGGTCGAGGCCTATGTGCGCGGGCCGCGAGGCGCTGGCCAGGAAACCTGCGAATGGCGCCAGGCCGGCTCATTCGGCGCCTCCGACGGGGTTGAAACTGCGCAAATGAGGCCGCCTCCGCCTCCTTTGTAACCGTGCGGGAACATCCCGGTGGTTGTCGGGGAACATCACCGCGGACCCCCTCGCATTCCCCGATACGTCCGGCTCATTCGCTATGAGTGAATGACGAGCGTGACTGCTATCGCTGCTCCAGCACCAGGTGGAATGCGCCGCCTCCTCGGACAATCCGACGTTCTCCTCGCCTTCGGCATCATGGTGATCATTGGGATGATGGTCATCCCGCTCCCGCCGATGCTCCTCGACCTGCTGCTCACGCTGAACCTCGCAGCGGCCATCACCATCGTCCTCGTCTCGATTTACACGCAGGACGCGCTCCACTTTTCCGTCTTCCCATCGACGCTACTCATCGCCACCCTCTTCCGGCTGGCGCTGAACGTATCGACCACGCGCCTCATCCTCCTCCATGGCGAGGCTGGCTCGGTCGTCGCCTCCTTCGGCAACTTCGTCATCGGCGGCAGCCTTGTCGTCGGCCTGGTCGTCTTCCTCATCCTCGTCATCATCCAGTTCGTCGTCATCACGAATGGCGCGGGCCGCGTGGCAGAAGTGGCCGCGCGATTCACGCTCGACGCCATGCCCGGCAAGCAGATGGCTATCGACGCCGACCTCAACGCCGGGCTTATCGACGAAAAGACCGCGCGCGACCGCCGCAGCGCCATCTCCCAGGAAGCCGACTTCTACGGCGCGATGGACGGCGCGAGCAAGTTCGTCAAAGGCGACGCGGTCGCCGGCATCATCATCATCATCGTCAATATCATCGGTGGCCTCTCGATCGGCATCATCCAGCTCGGTATGGCCCCGGGCGAGGCGGTCCAGACCTACGCGCTCCTGACCGTCGGCGACGGCCTCATCTCCCAGGTGCCCGCGCTCCTGATCAGCACCGCCACCGGCATCATCGTGACGCGTTCCACCGGGGGCATGAACCTCGGCTCGCAGATGTTCACCCAGTTCACCGCGCAATGGCGGCCGCTCATCATCGCCGGGGTCATGATCTGCGCTTTCGGCATGATGCCCGGGCTGCCCAAGGTGCCATTCTTCGCGATCGGCCTGGCCTCGGTTGCCATCGGCTATGCGGTGCGCCGCCAGCAGGCCTCGGACCTGGCCGAATCGCTCCTCCCGCCGCCCGTCATCATCGAACCCGAACCGGACCAGCTCGGCCCGCAACAGGTCATCCAGCTCATGTCCGTCGACCCGCTCGAGATCGAGGTTGGCTACGGCCTCATCTCGATCG
>JBBSKE010000045.1:0-14427 GCA_038256595.1 Tepidiformales bacterium
AACTTCGTTGAGATCATCGCACAATCAGTCGAGGCCCGAAAACCCCAAATATGCAGGGGGCTGGTCAAAGTTAATTCGACTGGAAACCGAGAACGGCCAGCACAACGGCACGATCCACGAGATCCAGATGCCCGACGGGACCGTCCCGCAAAGCCACCCCAAGGACTACACCGACCGCGATTGCCAGCGCTTTCGCTCGGTGAATGAGCCGGTGGTGTAACCGGCGAGGTGGGGGCGTCCACGCCTATCCCGCAACTCACGTCCCGGGCGATTCGCCACAAGCGCTTGTCGAAGGTCCGCGGGAGCGCCGATTATCACCCTGAGGCGCCGCGAGCAGGAATCGCGTTGCGGCCTCATGGAGCGGTCTACGAGGGCGGCGGCGATTGGCGAATCTTTGAGAGTCACTTCCGCGGCGTGCCGGCACGAGCGCTCATTCGGCGAGCGGGCAGGACAGCAGACGCCCGAGTTCACCGGAGATTGTCCCCGTTTCCCCACTTCTCCCGTACTGGATGGTGTAATCGCGATTGCGCCACACCAAACACACGAGGAGGCGTCATGAATCACCATACACGCACGGGGCCCTCATGCTGCGTTCGTTTCCACTTGTAGGCGCGGCCGCGGCGGCTCCGACCGGGCCAGGGGCGCTCGAACCTTCGAGTGATGCGGCCCTGGTCGCGGCGGCGATCGGCGATGCGGACGCGTTCCGGCCGCTTTATGACCGCTACCTGCCGCCGATGCTGCGCTACCTGTCCGCCCGCACCGGCTCGCCGGACCTCGCCGCCGAACTCACGCAGGCGGCGATGGTGCAGGCCTGGTCGCGGCTCGAAACGTATCGCGCGGACCGCGGTTCGTTTTCGAGCTGGCTCTTCGCCATCGCCCGCAACCTCGCGGCGAACGAACGGCGGCGGCCACTGCCGGTCGCATGGGAGACGGTCGGCGATTCGCTCGAAGACCCTGCCCTGGACCCACATTCGGCGGCCGAGGCGAGCGAACGGCGGGCCCGGCTGCTCGCGGTCATCGCCCGGCTGGACCGGGGCAAACAGGACTTACTCGCGCTGCGCTACGCGGCGGGACTTTCGTGTCCGGAGATAGCACCGATCGTCGGGAAGAACCCGGAAGCGGTGAAAAAGCAGCTCTCCAGGACGCTCGCACTCATACGGGAGAAGTACGGTGAAGAACTTGTTCGATAACTGGCGGCACCGGGGCGCGGCCATCTCTGGCGAAGACGAAGCGGCACTTTCGAGCGACCTCGACGCGGCCTATGCCGTCCCCGTGCCCTCGAATTTGAACTGGGATGCGGCATTGGCAGCACCCCAGCGGTCTGCGGCGACGGCCCCGGTCCGGGTCGACCGGCGGCACGGCCGGACGCTCGGGTTTGGCGTTGCGGTGGCGGCTGCTGTCGTCGCGGCGGTGGCGATTACCTTGCCGATTGGCGGTGGCGGCGGCACACAGACGGTCAGCGCGCAGGAGATCATCGACCGCAGCATCGCGGCGGCCTCGGGGCAGGGCGCGGGACTTTCGTACCATATCGTGGAGGAGTGGACCTACCCGGATGGCGAGTGGCGTCGGGCCGAAACCTGGCGCGATGGCACCGGGAAGCAACGCCACATATTTCGTGGCGGCCCGCAGGAATTCGGCATAATCGACAATGGAACAACCCTGTGGCAATACGCGGCCTGGCAGAGCGGGGTCACGACTGCGTCCAGCCGGCCCTCGCCGACGGATCCGGATGACCCGGGGATGCTGGTGGAACCCCAGCGTCCCGGCAGCCTCGCGGATGCGGCAGCCGACCTCAGTATCAGCGGCTGTTTCGCTCCGACCCTGTCGGGAGAGTCCACGATCTCTGGCCGCATAGCCTACGTCGTCAAAATCGAATCGACTGGACTGCCCTGCGACGACGATTGGTTGGCGACTGAGCAAGCTCGCACGGAGATGAAGATTTTCGATCGAATCCGAACGGTCTGGATCGACGAGGAGAGCTATTACGTGCTGCGCACTGAGGACCTGGACCGCACGACCGGCGAAACAACGATCATGGAGGTGAAGGTGTTCGAATTGAATGTGGAACACGACCCGGGGACGTTCGAATACGTGGCCCCGGTGGGTGTCACTGTTGTCGAAGTGAGCGACAACTCGAGCATGAAGGACGCGACCTCCGACCTGTCGCCGGGCCAGGTCGAGGAACCTGGGACATTGACGACGGTTAGTGGCAGTTGGGCGTACACACTCTCTTCGGTCAGCGAAGCGACGTCGATGTCCGATGTGGTTGCGCATGTCCGCATTCTGCCCGGGGTCGTCGTCCATTCCGATGAAGATGACGCGCTGCCCAACCAGCAGCCTCGACGGTTCGAGCTACGAGCCGAAGTCATCGACTCGAGCAAAGGTCCTACCGTCGCTGGTGAGATCTTGCTGATTCGCCAGATGAGCGGGGCCTATGGCGGTGCGGCCATTTCGTCCTCAATGGAGATCCCCCTTGAGGTTGGCAAGGAGTACTTGCTCTTCCTGGGCGAATCGCGGGACGGCTCGTTCCGGACCGATGCCCTCCGCACATTCAACGTCGATAATGGCATCGTGGTGGCTCCGGGCGAAGGCTGGGAGTGGCGAAAGAATCTCGGGCTGGTGGGCCTGACGGCCGAGGAGGCGTTGGCGGAGGCCCGGCGTCATGCGAAAAAACCTCGGCCGTCCTGGTGGGCTCCGGCCGAGGTCCTTGTTCCAGCCACCGCAACTCCATAGCGACAAGCGGAGCGGCGCGAACCCAGCGAGGGCCCGGATTGCTCCGGGCTTCTTCGCGTGCGGGCGTGCGGACGGTTGGGGTTGTTGTCACGGGGCAATATCGCGAGCAGGCGGGCCTGCGGGCGGGGAATTGGGTGGCGAGTCAGCCGTCCCCGACCTTGCGCTGCGGGGCTCGTCCTTTTGGTGGCGATTCCATGAGGTCGAACGGCATTGGCTGCTGGGCAATATCGCGAGTGGGCGGCCGGCGGGCGGGGGATTGGGTGGCGAGTCGCGCGTCCCCGGGCTGGCGCACCGGGGTTCGTGGCGTTTGGATTTCGTGGTGTGGACCGTCGGCGGGATGCTGCTACTGTTGGCAGATGCCGGAGATTTACTGGGTACAGGCGGATATTCCCGGGCGCGTCGGGGTGGCGATGCGGCCGCGCGGCGGCAACTACCTGGCCGACGATATGACGCTCTATCGCAGGCTCGGCGTCGACACGCTGGTCTCGGCGCTGGGCGAAAAAGAGGTGCGGGACAACTGGCTCGAGCAGTGCCACTCGCACGCGACCGCTGCCGGCATCGACTTCGTCCACTTCCCGATCCCGAATCTGCTCACGCCGAACTACGAGACGGCCCTGCCCCGGATGCAGGAGCTGGCGACGAGGGTCGCGGAGGGCAAGGGCGTGGCCATTCACTGCTTCGCGGGCATCGGCCGTTCGCCAACGATGGCGGCGAGCATTCTCGTGCTGTTGGGCCTGGACCCCGCAGACGCCTGGGAGCGAATCCGCGCGGTTCGCCAGGTGGAGCTGCCGGATACGAAGGCGCAGTACGAGTGGGTGTTGGGGATTCCGGAGTGGCTCGGCGGCCCAGGAATTAGCAAATAGGAAATAGGAAAAGCAGCCCACAGCCCAGCGGGAGCGTCAGTGCCAATGGCTAATAGCCAACGGCCAAACGCCCTTCCGGACACGAAAATGCCGCGTCTAGCGCGGCTTCGTTGTTTGCGGAGAAAGTGCCAGCGGCGGCCTATTTTCCCACCCAGTTGCCCAGGCAGTATCGTGAGCGCTGAAGCGTTTCACTTCCGTGTTCGGAATGGGAACGGGTGGGACCACTTCGCTCTAGCCACTAACAAAGTTGATACTGCAGGCGATCCGGCTTTCGTGCAAGCGCCAGGGCCGCGTTGTGGCAAAAGAAACCCCCGGACACGTCTCGCTGAGGGGGTCTCGACGTGTACCGGGGGCTGGCGTTGCGGCGCCCAAATTGGTGGCAAGGGCGCCGCTTGCCGTCTGTGGCTGGCCGTTAGGCCGCGATGCGATGCTCTTCGTTGGTAATGAAGTCGCCCTCGGAGAGCCAGTTACGGAACTCCTTGGTTACCCCACATACCTTGCAGACGCCCTCGCTCACGGGGCCGTTCGGTTCGTCGATGCGCCAGCGGTGAAAATGGTCTGCCGCGGGAAGGGTTGGGGCTGCCGAAACAGCGCGAGTGTGCCTTTGCATTGGGGGGTAACCTCCTTGTTTGGTTGACCGGGTACCCTCCGGTCATCTACGCTTGGATCGGGAAGTGCTGGTCCTATGATTCGGATAGCACTGCTTGTATGGCTATTGTATTCATAGTGGCTAGCCTGTCAATAGTCCCGATGCTACAGGTAACGAAGTTCGATCCCTAGAAGTTAACGGAGTCCCAAGAATGACCCGTCTCCCTGAGACCGATGCTCGCCGGACCTACAACCATTCCTGCACGATTGCCCAGGCGCTCGATATCCTCGGCGACCGGTGGACGCTGCTGATCCTGCGCGACCTGATGGCCGGGCTGAACCGCTACGGCGAAATCCTCGAGAGCTGCCAGGGAATGTCGCCAAATGTGCTCTCCGACCGCCTGAAGCGGCTCGAAGCGGAGGGGCTCATCGAGCGGCACTACGAACGAGCTCTGCCACCCAAGATCGAATACACGCTGACCGAAAAGGGCTGGGCGATTCGCCCGATCCTCAAGTCGTTCATCGATTGGGGTCGCGAATTCCTTCCGCCGGCGTCCGATTCGAACCTGCCGCCGGTCGAAACTGATTTCGCGGTTCGAACCGCCTCGGCTTTCGCATTCCTGCCCGAGCGCGCGGAGGGCATCGAGGCCACCCTTGTGGTCGAAATTGGCGACGATGCTGATGCCAACTGCTGGACCTTTCGTGTACACGACGGTCACCTCCATCCCCGGAGAAGTGCGGACCCGCAGCCGGATGTCCGGCTTTCGACGAGTACCGCGGGCTTCTTCCAGTTCCTCTCTGGCCAGGTGGACCCGGCCGAATGCGGTCAATTGGATGGCCCGCCCGAAGTTGCGCGAGCGATCCAGTCCTGTTTCCTGCGTACCTAGAGTCTCCGGAAGCGCGGGGCCTATCACACTTATCGGATCCACTGAGATGTACTTCGGCGTTTCCCTGACGTCAGCGGAGAGAAGCGCCCATACGTACCGATACCGTTCTTTTTGCTGCGTAGGCGTAGGCCGTTATGCCATCGAGACCCTGCTGGTGGCCGCGGGCTGCGCTAGGATGGGGGGCCAGGGCAGGTGAGCGCTTCGTGATCACGGTGGTTTATGGCGAGGATGAACTGGCCCGAATGCGGCGGCTGCGGCAGCTGCGTGACGAAGCGGACGGCGGCACCGGCATGGTCGATTCGAACATCAACGTCATCGCCGGGCGCGATGCTAAGACCGCCGAGATCCTCGGGCAGGCGATGGCGATGCCCTTCCTCAGCCCGAAGCGGCTCGTGCTCGTCGAAGACTTTCTCGACCGGTTTCGACCGTCGCGCGTGGGGCAGGGTGGCGAAGTCGGCGAATCGCGCGCCCTGAAACAGTTCGAGCCGCTCTTCGAAGGGCTCGCGAAGGGACTCCCGGAGACGACGATGCTCGTGTTCACGGGCGGCAGCGCGCCGAAGACGCACCCCTTCCTGCGGGCGATGAGCAAGGTCCCGGGCGTCGCCTTCGAGGAATACCCGGCAATCAAGAAGGGCGACCTGCCGAGATTCGTGCGCGAAGAGGCGACCCTCTATGGCGTGCATTTCAAGAACGGACCATCGCGGCGGCCGCTTCCGCCCGAGGAAGAGTGGCGCCGCCCGACTGAGACCGACCCGGCGATCCTCCTCGCGAACCTCCACCAGCCGAACAACGAACGCGGCAATGCGACCCCCGACACGCTTTCGATTTCGAACGAACTCCAGAAGCTTTCGCTCTTTGCGATGGGCCGCGATGTGACCGTGGACGATGTCGACGAGGTCTGTACCGGGCAGCGCGACCCGAATCGCTGGGCGTTCCAGGACTGGGTGATGGACGGCGACCTCGCCGCGTCGCTCAACGCGCTGGACTATTTCGCGCGGACGGATGGCAGCTTTCAGCCGATCCTCGGGCTACTGATGTCGGGCTACCGGACGCTGGCGACGGTGCTGGACCTCGTGGAGGACCGTGCCTCGACAGACGAAATTCGTCGCGCAATCGGCCGCAACTTCGGCGAGGATCGGTTCATCCGGCGCGCGAATGGCCTCGGGCGAGACGGTCTGCGTGCTGCCTATGAGGCGATGGTCGGAGCGGACCGCTCGATCAAGGCTGGCGAAGCGGAGGAGGGCATCGCGATGTCGATTCTCGTGACGCGGCTCTGCGAACTCGGGCGCCGGCGGCCGGCAGCGGCGGCACGGCGGCGATAGCTCGAACCCTGGCTCGAAGCGATTCAGTTTCGACCGGCGAATCTCGTGTCAGCCGACCCAGATGGGGTTGTAGCAGGCGAGCTGGCGCTCATCGTCTTCGATCGAGATCAATTCCGGCGCTGGGCTTGTGCGGCAGATATTCATCGCCTTCGAGCAGCGAGGCAGGAACGGGCAGTGCTCGCTCGGCGCCTTCATGTCTGGCGGGTTGCCGGGAATCGCGTGGAGGGACTCGCGGGTCGCGTCCATGCGCGGCAAGGTCGCGAGCAGCGCGTGGGTATAGGGATGGAGCGGCTGCTTGAGGATCTGCATGACGTTGCCGTACTCGACGACGCGGCCGCCATACATGACGGCGACATCGTCCGCAATCTGGGCGACGACGCCAAAACTGTGGGTAATCAGGAGGATGGCGGTGCCGCGCGTCTGGCGAAGGGTGTCGAGCTGGTGCAGGATCTGGGCCTGGACGGTGACGTCCAGCGCGCTGGTCGGCTCGTCAGCAACGAGGATGTTCGGGTCGAGGGCGGTGGCGATGCCGATCATGACGCGCTGGCACATGCCGCCGGAGAGCTGGAAGGTGTAGGACTTGGCCACGCGTTCGGGGTCGGCGAGGCCGACCGTCGAGAGGATTCGCAGCGCTTCTCGCTTGGCGTCCTTCTTCTTCAGCTGGGTGTGGCTGGTGACGATTTCGGCAACCTGGTCGCCGATTGGGAGGACCGGGTTCAGGCCGGCAACCGGGTCCTGGAAGATCATGCCGATGCGCCGCCCGCGGAGGGTGCGCAGGTAGCGGTCGTCGGCTTTCACGAGGTCCTGGCCATCGAAGGTGATGGAACCGGAGGTTATCTCGGCCTCCTGTGGGAGGAGCCGCATAAGCGAGAGCGCTGCAGTGGACTTTCCAGAGCCGGATTCGCCGACGAGCGCAAGAACCTTCCCGCGTTCGAGCGTGAACGAGGCGTTCTCGAGGGCGTAGACGGTCGCATCTTTGCTGCTGTACCGCACGCTCAGGTCACGGACTTCGAGTACCGCATCTGCCATAGGAAAGCCGCGGACGAATCCGGGCCGGACTCCTTCCGGTCTCGCCTACTCGCTCGGACGGATGGAGGAGATGAACCGTCCCTGGATTTCAACGTTGTCAGGCGAGGTGTAGATCGGTTCCATCGTACTGTTTGCCGGCTGGAGTCGCACCCGGTTGCCTTCGTGGTAGAAGCGCTTGAGGGTCACTTCCCCGCGGTCTTTTAACCAGACCGCAACCTTGTCGCCGTCGTTGGCGGAGCGAGCCGGTTCGAGGAAGACGATATCGCCGTCGTCGATCAGGTCGTCGATCATCGACTTCCCCTTCACGCGGAGGGCGAAGACGTTATGGCGGCCGGCGACCATGTCCTCGGTGACGGAGATGGTGTCTTCGGAATCGTTGCCCCAGCGCTCGCTCGTCGGGACCGGAATCGGCTGGCCGGCTGCGATGGAGCCGAGCACGGGAATCTCGACGATCTTCGTGCGACGGCCGCTGCGACTGCCGACCAGTTCGATCCCGCGGGAGATTTCGCGGTCCCGGCGGATGAAGCCTTTTTCCTCGAGTTTGCGCAGGTTGTAGTCCACGACAGAGGTGCTGCTGATGGAGCACCCGTCCTGGATGTCGCGGATGCTGGGCGGGTAATCCCGGTCGTCCAGCCAGTTCTTCAGGAATTCGAAGATGCTCGCTTGCTTATCGGAGAGGTTGTTCATCTGGGGCGAATCCTGCGAACGAATGTTCGAAGCAACATTAACAATGGAGCCGGGTTATCGTCAATGCTGTTCCGAACACTAGTTGACCAGATGTGGGTGGGATCTCCAAGCGTGGGTGGCACTGGGTTCGGCGAGCGGATATCAATCGTTTCGCGAAACGGCCATCGTGGCACATGGAGCGGGCGCGACGGTACCTGGTCACGTTCGTTGGCTGGCGAAGCGATTGTTGGCGAATCGCGCGTCCCCGGGCTGGCGCGCCGGGGCTCCGACCGGTCGCGTCCGTTGCAGAACAGGGCGTTTAGTTGATGCGGAGGGTGGCTTCGCTGCCGCTGCAGGAGACAGCTTCGCCGGAGGCGCCGATGCACTCGGTGGCGATGATGCGCAGGCCGGACGAGCCACCTGCGGGGCCGATGAGCTTGAACTTCGCGCGGCCAATCTCGGTCACGGCGTCGGCGGTCCCGACGAAGCGCACGAGCTGGGGACGGTACTTTTGGTTGCAGACCGCGAAACCTTCGACCGTGCAGGCTCCGGCTTCGGCGAAGGCCGGGTCGTACTCGACATCGATAATCCAGCCGCGGAGGGTGTTCCCTGCAGTCGCGCTGGCGGAGAGCACGACTTCGACCTCCTGGTTGCGGTTGCCGCTCGCCGAGGTGAGCTGCAACGCTGCCGAAGACGACGGCACCACCGTTGCGGACGCTGCGGGAGAGCCAGAGGTTGCGGGAGTTGCTGTCGGGGCTGCAACGGTGCTCCCCGGCGCCGAGGTGGCCGGTGTAGCCGACGGTTGGGCGCTGCCGGGGGTCGATGGTGCGGAGGTCGAAGGTGCGGAGGTGCTGGCTGGCGTGGCACCTGGCGCATTCGTACCCACAGCTGCCGGCGAGCCTGCGACGGTCGTGCCGGGAGTGCCACTTGCAGCCGTCGCGCTGGCCGTCCCGGCAAAGTCAGCCGACGCAGGGGTGCCGCCACCACTCTGCTGGTCCGAAAGAGGGCGATCGGTATCGAGGCCGACAGCGAACGTCGTGGCAGTTTGGTCCGCAGCATTCGGCTTCTTGTCGCCCCCACAGGCAGCCAGCGGCAGCGTAATCGCGAGGGCGCCAGCGAGGAGGAGCAGTTTCCGCATTCCCGCCATGGTGCCCGGTCGCAGGGAAAGAGTGAAGCAGCACGCCCAATTCGCTTCACGGTATCCTGTTGTCCGTGCGCTTCTGGAAGAAACGGCCCGCCGAGCATCGCCCCGATTACGACGGCCCGATACCCATCGACGCGGTCGGATTCGTGCGCAACGAGGTGACGCGGCCGCGTCCGAACGGCTGGGAAGCGGTGGAGAGCACGATCGAGTTCGCACCCGAACATGAGCGGCGGCTCGAGGGGCTCACCGCCTACAGCCACGCGCTCGTCGTCTTCTATATGGACATGGCGACGGGCGCGCCGGAGTTCCCCGAGACGCTCACCCTCGCCAGCGGCAACCGTTACGGCATCTTTGCGACGCGCAGCCAGTTACGGCCGAACCACCTCGGCGTGAGCGTTGTCGCCATCCTCGGCGGCGAAGAGCGGAGCATTCGGGTGAAGGGCCTGGACGCCATCGACGGGACCGCAGTGCTCGATATCAAGCCGTACCTGCCGGAATACGATGCCGTCCCAGGCGCGCGCATCCCGCGGCTCTCGTAACGAATCGGCGCCACCAGGGCGACGCGGCGCAGACTAGCCCCTGTTCAAGGTCTGGTCAGTGACAAAGCCGGTGACAACTTCGTAGATCATGCAGTTTTCGAGAAATTTTCATCGCTAACCATCTGTTCGAAGGGGCCGCATTCACGTAGAGTGAGCAAGTATTGAAGAAGCAGGCGGACAATGCATCGAC
Organism: Tepidiformales bacterium; assembly: GCA_038256595.1. GTDB lineage: Bacteria > Chloroflexota > Dehalococcoidia > Tepidiformales > Tepidiformaceae > JBBSKE01. The sequence continues at coordinate 9,962 of JBBSKE010000045.1, forward strand.
GGCCGGGCTAATGCGTAGCCGGCCATATCAGGTCCCAAGACTGACGGGCCAGGTTGTAGCGCGCCCGCGGCTGCTGAATCGGCTGCATTCTGGCATTGGCGACGGATTGACGGTCGTCCAGGCGCCGGCAGGTTGTGGCAAGACGACCCTCATTGCCCAGTTTGCTGCTGATGTTGATTTCGAGACCCGCTGGCTCTCCATCGATCGCTCGTGCCAGGCGCCCGAAGTGCTCGCTGAGCGGCTCGCGCGCGCCCTCACGTCCGATTCTGAATACCCGACCCCGGCGGTCGCCGGTGATATGGCCAACCTGCGCGCATATGTGGGCGCAGCCATCCGCGCGGCCACGGAGGCCTGCGAACGGCCCCTGCTGCTCGTGCTCGATAGCCTCCAGGAGATTGGCGACGGCGAAGAACCCCAGCAGCTCCTGAACTGGGTGCTCACCTCCCTCCCGGACGGCACCGAGGTCATCCTTTCCTCGCGCAGCCCGGTCGAAATCGAAAGCCTCGATGACCGCGTGCTCTCCGGGCAGGTCAGCCTCGTGGGCGTGCAGGACCTCGTGTTCAACGAGGATGAAGTGGCCGAACTGGTGCGCGTGACCGGCAGCGACGCCGATGCAAGCGACGTTTTCCTCTCCACCGCCGGCTGGCCAGTCGGTGTGATGGCGATCCTGCGAGGGGCGCTGCGTGGCAACGCCGGCCGTCACCTCGAAATGAGCGAGGTGTGGGAGCGGTACATCGTCCGCGAAGTCTGGGGAAGCATCCCGGAAGACGTGCGCAAGCTGCTTCTGCCGCTGAGCATCGCCCCGGTTATCGATTCCGAAGTCGGCGCCGCGCTCGTCGGGCAACACGCCTGGTGGCGGCTGCACGACTGGCTGACCGGCAATGACCTCCTGGTCGAGCACCTCGACGATGGCGCTTTGCGGCTCAACGTGCTGTTCCGGACGTTCCTCGCATCGCGTTTCCGGCGCCTGCACCCGGCGGAATACGAGTCCGCGTTCCAGCTGATTATCGAACTCTACGAGCGAAATGGCGCGGTCCCCGAGGCTATCGAAGCGGCCACGACCGCCGAGAATCACGGGCTGCTGATGAGCCTGCTCGAAACGCACGGCCACGGGCTGTTCAACCAGGGCTCGTTCACGGTGCTGTCGCGGGCGTTCGCGGCTATCCCGGCGCGTGAGCTTCAGACGCGCCCCGTGCTCCAGGCGCTCAAGGCGCGAACCCTCGCTCACACGGGAAACCCAGTCGATGCGCTTGCCGCCGCCGATGCCATTCTCCGCCTGACAGACCTGCCAGTGGCGCGCCACCACGCGTCTCTCGCCCGGCGCCGCGTGTTGCGCCTGATGGGCCGAGTCGACGAAATCGAGACCATGCTCCTCCCGGACCCATCGGATTATGCGCCGCTGCTCCAGGCGGAACTCGCCTATGCCGAAGCCGAACTCGAAGGTGTCGTCCGCGGAAACTACAGCCGCGCCATGCCGATGCTGAAGCGCGCTGCCGAACTCGCACATGCGGGCGAGGCGACGAGCCTCGAACTGCTCGCCCGTGCCACGCTCGGCGAGTATCTCGCGGCGCGCGGCGAAATCCCTGCCGCCATCACCGAACTGACTGCTGCCGCCCACGGCTGGCGCACGATTCGCGGCACGGCCAACCTCGGCTGGACCCTGAACAACCTCGGCGTTGCCCATATGACGGCCGGCGACTTCGAGAGCGCGGTAACCGCCCTGACCGAAGCCGTGACCGAAGGCGACCAGTGCGGCAACGTGCGCAACGCCACTTACGCGCGCGCATCGCTCGCTGAGGCGAAGACGGCCCTGGGACAGTATAAGGAAGCGGTTCGCGACTACGAGGAGATTATCCGCCTCTGCAGCACCGTCCCGGACGGCACGCTCGCCTGCGCGACCATGATCGGGTACTCCGCTGCCGCCCTCGGCGCAGGGGACATCGGCCAGGCAGACTACCTCGCGCGGCAGGCCCTCGTGCTTGGCGAATCGCTCCGCATGCCGGTCTACCACGGCCTCGCGTTGCAGCAGGTGGCGATGGTCCTCCTCGCGACTCGCGACATCAGCTCCGCGCTGGAGATGATGGAGCAGGCGAGTTCGCTGCTCGACACGACGCAATCGACCACCGAGAAGATGGTCGGCACCTACCGGCTGGCGATGTGCTACTTCCGCGCGAACCGGCGGCAGGATGCGGCGCGCAGCCTCGCGGTGCTCGATAGCCTCCTCGCCGAGCCCTGGATGGCTGGTCCGCTCATTCCCGCAGCGCGCGAACAGCCGATGTTCGCCCAGTGGGCCGCTGCCCGGCCGGGTGCCAATGGCGCGCTCAAGGCGATCGTCCAGCGTGGCGCCTTCCATTCCAGCGAAGACGACATCGTCGAGCGGGACCTCACGCTGCTTCCGACGGTCCAGGCGGAGAGCATGGGCCGCATGCGCGTGGTCGTTGATGGCAAAGAGATCGGCGACGAGGCCTGGGCGAGCGCGCGCGCCAAGGAGATGTTCTTCCTCCTCCTCGCGAACCGGAACGGCATCCGCAAGGAAGAGGCGGTCGAGCATCTCTACCCGGAACTCGCGCCCGAAAAGTGCAACAGTGCCTTCCATTCGAACCTGTACCGCGTGCGCAAGGCGCTCTACCAGGACAGCGTCGTGAAGCGCGACGGCACCTACCTGCTAAACCCATCTGGCAAGTTCGAATGGGACGTCGAGCAGTTTGAAGAAGCGATGGCCCAGGCTCAGCGCCTCCCGGCCGGCTCCGAGGAGCGCGCCAGCGCCCACGAAAGGGCCGTCAGCCTCTACAAAGGTCCATTCGCGGAACTCTTTTACTCCGAGTGGGCCGCGACACTTCGCCGCCGGCTCGATTCCCGCTCGCTTGAGGCGATCACGCTGCTCGCCGGTTTCCATGCTGGACGCGGCGAATTCGAACTCGCGGCCGGCACGCTTGAGAAGATCCTCGACAAGGACGAACTGAACGTCGAAGTGATGTACGACGTCGCGGTGTATCGCGCGAAGGCCGGCCACGGCGCCGGCGCCATCAAGTTCATCGACGCCTGCCGCGACCGTTGGCGCGCCGAGTACGAAGAGGACCTCCCGTCTCGCTTCAGCCACCTGCGGGCCGCGCTGGCATCGGGTAAGGCCGTATAACACCGGGCTGAAACGCCCCGGCCAGGTCTTCCAGCTCCCCTTTCTCTGCTCCGAAATCGTCCGGCACTCTCTAATCGGTGTGCACGTCCACAGCCGCTGTGGGTTCGCTTGGCTGGCGCCACCCATGAGTCGACACTCTCGCCCGCTCGGAGCGCAGTCTGCTGCGTCCCTACAGATAATCCGAGTTCACGCATGGCGAACGCGCGACCCGCGACGCGTGAGAGCCATCCATCGAACGGCCAGCTCCGCGGTTCGAGCCGTGCCATTTGGCCGGTGACATGAGACGCATGTGGCCCGCCCTCCTGGTACTCGCCGAGAGAACGGCGGTCGGCTTGCAGCCGGTGGCCCGAAACAAACTCTTCGCTCGCGAAACTGCGGCACCTGGGCCGTCTCTGCGGGATCCTGATTGAGCGCGCCCGGAGAGCCGAAATACGGTCCGATTCGGCGACATGCACCTCGCCAGAAGGCGGTAACGGGCCGGCGGTGCCCCGTTACCGGGCCTTCAGATCGCCCGGTTTGGCAAGATTTTATGTGCATTCCAGGCTGTCACGAGTCGTTCACCGATCTGGCTATTCAGTCCTGAAATATCCCTCTGACGACCCTTTCCTGGCACCGGCGGGTGCCCTGTCGTAGGGATGTTAGTGGACGAATGCTCGCGCACAATTCAACTTTCACTCGTTGAGCAACCGTCTCAGGGCATCCTGGACCGGCGGCGCCCGTGCGGGTATACCCTAATATTATCAGGAAAGTCTGTACATAATTCACGGAATGCGTCATATTCCAGCTCCCCGCGAGAATCTCGCGAGAACTAGGGCTCTATGTTTACTCCACGTTCCAAACGCGCTCCCGGGCGCGAAAGTCACCGGAGTGACAGCCTTCCAGCATCGTTCACCATCCAATCAGCGGATGGATGTGGGAACCGAATGCACCATCAAGTCGGCCCGAGGGGCCAGGAGTGACCAGATGAAAACCCGCGCTTTCTCTTCGATGTTTGCCGTTCTCGCACTCGCCGCCGTTGCCCTCGGTTCCATGGCCCCCCTTCAGCCCTGGTAGTCCCCGCAGCCGCTTCCACCAGCTCAACCCCACCAGTTTTAGGAGTCCTCTAAATGCGTGCCTTCTCTTCGATGTTTGCCGTTCTCGCCCTCGCCGCCGTTGCTCTCGGTTCCATGGCTCCCCTTCAGCCCTGGTAGTCCCGCAACCCCTTCCACCAGCTCAACCCCACCAGTTTTAGGAGTCCTCTAAATGCGTGCTTTCTCTTCGATGTTTGCCGTTCTCGCCCTCGCCGCCGTTGCTCTCGGTTCCATGGCTCCCCTTCAGCCCTGGTAGTCCC
>JBBSKE010000046.1:0-14277 GCA_038256595.1 Tepidiformales bacterium
CCGTTTCCCTGCCCGGCGTTGTTCTCCATGACCAGGAGCGACTCCCCGGGCGAGGCTTCGAGCGCCTGCCGCATGAGTCCGCAGATCTGCGGGACGAGCGCATCGAACCCGAGCCCGAGGTGCGAGCCGACGTGGAAAATCGTGCCGCCGACGCCCATCCGGTCCGCCGCCGAGAGGTAGGCTGAGAGTGATGCCACCGATTTCTCGTGGATGGCCGGGTCCTGGCTGCCGAGGTTCACGAGGAAGACGCCGTGGAAGAAGGCCGGGATGGCCGCGGCCTCGCGGGCGGCAACGAAGCGCGCCACCGACTCATCGCTGACCACCGGGAGCTTCCACTGCTGGGGAGCGGAGATGAAGAGCTGAACGGCCTCGGCCTCGATCGCAGCTGCCCGCTCGAAGACCTTTTCCGCGCCGCCTGCACTGGACATGTGGGCGCCAATTCGCACGTGGATAATCCTTCCGGGTCGATTGTCCGGGGAAAACTGCGCGGGCGCGACCTTTGGGGGATTGCGAAGCGGTTCGCTGCCGGATAGGATAGGGGGGTACCCTATTGGAGGCGGCAAAACATGATCCCCGATTCCCGCAAACAGGCCCTTCGCCGCATGAAAATCATCGCCGGCCAGGTGCAAGCCCTCGAACGCCAGATCGAAGAAGACCGGTACTGCATGGACGTGTTGGACCTCTCGATGTCGATCCAGAAGGCGCTCCGCAGCCTCGATTCCCTCGTTATCGAAGGTCACCTGCGCACCCACGTGGTCGAGCAGATGACCGGCGGCGAAATCGACCGCGCGGTTGGGGAGTTGCTCCGCCTCTACAAGATCCAGGGCCCGGCCGATGCCGCGCCCGCCGAAGCCCATGGAGGACACCACAATGGCACAGGAAATTAAGTTCAACATCGAAGGCATGACCTGCGACCACTGCGTCAATGCGGTCACCACGGCCATCCAGGACACCCCGGGCGTGAGTTCGGCGACAGTGAGCCTCGATGACAAGCTCGCGACCGTCACCGGCGACGCAATCGATATCGAGGCAATCGTCGCGGCGGTCGCCGAAGAAGGCTACGAGGCAGCCGTCCGGGCTTAGGGCGGCACAAACATGGAAAGGCGTGGTGCTGCGATGGCTGCGGCAGAAAACACAATGACATTGGATATCAAGGGCATGACCTGCGCATCGTGCGTGCGCCGGGTTGAGCGCGCCCTTGGCAAAGTGGAGGGCGTCGAAACCGCGAGTGTGAACTTCGCGACGGAGACTGCCCGCGTTACCTTCGCCGCCGACGTGCCGGCCGACCGGCTCATCGCCGCGGTCAGCAAGGCTGGCTACGAAGCGACGCCCGCAGCCGAACGCGGCGCCGAAAAGCCGCAGCACGACACCCGCCGCTCGCTCTGGACCCTGCTCGCAGGGGCGGCGCTGGCGATTCCGACGATCATCATCGCGATGGGCATGGATATCGCGAACCTCACGCCCATCGGTGGCCACCAGGAGACCGGCTGGCTGCTGCTGATTATGGCAACTCCGGTACAGTTCGGCCTCGGCTGGCGCTTCTACAAGGGCGCCTACACGAGTCTGCGCCACCTCAACCCGAACATGGACGTGCTCGTCGCGCTCGGAACCTCGGTCGCCTACGCGTTTAGCGCCTGGACCGTCTTCGCGAACAGCGACGAGCACATGTTCTTCGACGTGAGCGCCGCCGTGCTCGTCTTCATCACCATGGGCCGCTATCTCGAAGAGTCGTCCAAGGGCCGCGCTTCCTCGGCAATTCGCTCGCTGCTGGGCCTCGCCGCTCGCACGGCGACAGTCGAGCGGAACGGCATCGAAACCGAAGTGGCCGCCGAGTCTCTCGTTCCCGGCGACGTCGTTATCGTCCGCCCCGGCCAGCGCATACCGGTCGATGGCACGATTCGCGATGGTCACAGCACGATCGACGAGTCGATGCTCACCGGCGAGTCGATCCCGGTCGAACGCCGCGTGGGTGACCGCGTTATCGGCGGCACCATCAACCAGAACGGCATGATTCGCGTCGTGGCAGCGGCCGTCGGCGCCGATTCAACCCTCGCGCAGATGGCACGGCTGGTCGAAGACGCCCAGGGCTCGAAGGCGCCTGTCCAGAAACTCGTCGACCAGGTCGCCGCAATCTTCGTTCCAGTCGTCATCGTGCTCGCCCTCGCGACCTTCCTCGCCTGGGGGCTCGTCGCCGGGAGCTGGGAGGACGGCATGATCGCCGCGGTCGCGCTGCTGGTGGTCGCCTGCCCCTGCGCCCTCGGCCTGGCGACACCCACCGCGATCATGGTCGGAACCGGAATCGGCGCCGAGCGAGGCATCCTCATTCGCAACGCCGAAGTGCTCGAAGCCTCGCGCAAGCTCGACGTCATCGTCGTCGACAAGACCGGTACGCTGACCGAAGGCCGCCCGCGCGTTACCGAGGCCATCCCCGTCGCCCGGATGTCCGAGGCCACGCTTCTGACTATTGTCGCGGCGGCCGAAGCCCCCAGTGAGCACCCATTGAGCCGCGCGATTGTCGACGCGGCAGTCGAATCCGGCTACCAGTTGCCGGCCGTCACCGAATTCGAAGCGATCACCGGCCAGGGCGTGCATGCGCTGGTGGGCGAACAGCGCGTCGTCGTCGGAAATGCCCGCCTGATGGCTAACCACAGCGTGAATTTATCGTCTCGTGCCACCGAGGAGGCAGCGCGGCTCGAAGAGATGGGTCGAACCGTCATCTACGCGGCCATCGATGGCGAAGTCGAAGGCGTCATCGGCATGTTCGACGACGTGAAGCAGAACGCCGCCCGGGCCATCAAGGCGCTCCACGGCCAGGGCCTCCGCGTCATCATGATGACCGGCGACAACGAGCGCTCGGCAGCGACGGTCGCTGCGGCCGTCGGGATTACCGAATTTCATGCGGGCGCGCTCCCGGCGGACAAGCTTGCGCTCATCCAGTCGCTCCAGGAGTCCGGCCTGCAGGTCGCGATGGTTGGAGACGGCGTCAACGACACCCCCGCCCTCGCTCGCGCCGATGTGGGTCTCGCCATGTCGACCGGCTCGGATGTAGCTATGGAGGCGGGCGACATCACGCTCCTCAACGGCGATATTTCGAAGGTCGCCGAAGCCGTGGCACTCAGCCGGAGCACCCTTCGCACCATCCGCCAGAACCTCGTATGGGCGTTCGGCTACAACGTGATTGCGATTCCGATCGCGGCCCTTGGGCTGCTCAACCCGATCATCGCGGGCGGCGCCATGGCCTTGAGTTCCGTAAGCGTTATGGCGAATAGCCTCCGCCTGCGCTCGGCCGCCCCGAAGATTGCCCGCGCGAGCGGCAACACCTACGGCGCGCCGACCCAGGGATTCTTCGTCACGAACCGCGTGCCGCTGGTGGCGATGGGCATCGCCACTATCGTCCTCGTCGTGCCGCTGGTGGTCTTTACTGCCATCGACCGCACCGGGAATGGCGGAAGCGACGAACACGGCGACGACGGCCACAGCAACGTTGCCACCACAGGCGAACGCGAGGTTCGGGTCGAACTCTCGAACTGGCATGTCGATCCCTCGCGCTCGACGATTGCCGCCGGCGAAGTCACCTTCCAGGCGGTCCATGACGAACTCCACGCCCACGGCGAGGATGAACTCGGGCTGACCCACAACCTCGTGGTCCTCCGCAAGCTTCCGGATGGAACGTTCGAGCAGGTTGCCCGCACCGGCGACATTCCGACCGGCAAGTCCGAGCGGCTCACGGTGAAGCTGGACGCGGGCGAATACGTGCTCGGCTGCGATGTGGTCGAAGACGCCGCCGGTGAAGTCGTGAGCCACTACCAGAAGGGCATGCACGTCGAGTTCACGGTCACGTAAACGAACTTTGGGTGCCCGCGCCAGCCCTGGCTGGCGTGGGCACGCTTAACACGATATCGCCCGGCAGTTGGTACACTACGCAGCATGAAGCGAGCAGCAACGCGTGAAGTCAGGGCCGGTTCCGTCCTCATTGGCGGCGGCAACCCCATCGTCATCCAGTCCATGTGCGCCACCAAGACGCAGGACATCGAAGCAACCGTCGACCAGGCCGAGATGCTCCACCGCGCGGGCGCCGGCCTCGTCCGCATCGCCGTCGACAATGCGAAGGACGTGGACGCGCTCGCCGAGGTCCACGCTCGCGTCCCCGATGCGAACCTCGTGGTCGACCTGCAGGAGAACTACCGCCTGGTCACACGCGTCGCGCCGCACGTGCGCAAGGTTCGCTACAACCCCGGCCACCTCTACCACCACGAAAAAGAGAAGTCCGCGCGCGACAAGGTCGCTTTCATCGTCGAAACGGCCGCTCAGCACGACTGCGCGATCCGGATCGGCGTGAACTGCGGCTCGGTCGATCCGGAACTGCAGGCGAAGTTCGAAGGCGCAGACGAGCCAAAATTCGACGGCGTGAGCGCGATGGTCGAGAGCGCCCTCCAGCACTGCGCCTACCTCGACGACATGGGTTTTCTGCGTTATGTCGTTTCGATGAAAGACAGCGACCCGATGAAGGTAGTCGAAGGGAACCGCCGCTTCGCTGCCGCCCGCCCTGACGTGCCGCTCCACCTCGGCGTGACCGAAGCCGGGATGCTCCCGGACGGCATGATCAAGACGCGTATCGCCTTCGAGCAGCTCCTCGCCGAGGGCATCGGCGACACGATCCGTGTCTCCCTCACGCTGCCCTTCTCCGAGAAGTGGCGCGAAGTCGAAGTCGGCCGCCAGCTCCTCGACGACATCGAAGCGGGCCGTTTCCGCTCCGTGCCGAAGAACTACGGCGAGGGACTGAACATCATCAGTTGCCCGAGCTGCAGCCGCGTCGAGAACAACGCCTTCGTCGACCTCGCCTTCAAAGTGCGCGAGATGACCGAATACGCGAAGGCGCACAAGGTCACGATCGCGATCATGGGCTGCCGCGTGAACGGCCCGGGCGAGACCGATGACGCCGACCTCGGCCTCTGGTGCGCGCCGACCTTCGTCAACCTGAAGAAGGGCGAGAAGGAACTCGGCGCCTTCCCCTACGACACCGTCCTCGACCGCCTGCGCGTCGAACTGGACCAGGTCATCGCTGAAAAGACGGCCGCGGCCGTTTAGTTCGAAGCGTCGGAGTCGATGGCGGCGAAAAGCGCCTCGGTATCGATTCGAAGTCCCGGCAGACGCGCCGATTCGAGCATGCCTCCGCGCCCGACGCGTTCGCCGTTGCGCAGGTCCTCCCACGTCTCGACCCAGCACTGCTCCGGGTGGACCAGCCAGGCAACATCGACGCCCGATGCCCGGTAGAGCCGGCATTTCTCGCGTAGCTCTGGCGACATTCTGGTCTGGCGACACTATCTCAATTGCCACCGTTGGCGGCGTGAATATGTCATCGCCGGTCGGTCGCCCTGGCGCCCAGTAGGCGAGGTCCGGGATGCGGTAGAGGCGTCGGTCACCGCGGCTCAGGTCCGAAGTCGGGGTCTGACCCGCGAATCCGCCCATGTGCCGGGCGTAGGGCACGAGAATCATCGTGAACTCGGTCGCGGTTGAGACGTGGCGCAACACAGTCGCGAACGGGCCACGCTTCGTTGTGACAACGTCGTCGGTGAACTCGAACCGCTTCGAATGCGAAAGCGAGCGAAGGTACTCCTCCTCCGTCATCTCGATTCCCGAAAGCAACTGCGGTTCGGCTGGCATGAGCGTGAGTTTCGTCGATGTGACCTGCTTCGGCAACGGCATGGCTCGCCAGCAGGGCTGCAATTCGTAGGCCCGCGGCGGGAAATTTTGTGGCAAATCACGGTGACCCCTTGCTTGCGCGCGGGGCACTGAACGTGGGTTGTCGCTGGGGCTAATTCGCTCGGGCTGCTCGGAGGGCTGTGGCCATGCGGTTCAGGCCGTCTTCGAGGAGTGGGCGCGGGCAGGCGAAGTTGAGACGGACGAAGCCGTCGGCGCCCGTGCCGAAGCTTTCGCCACTGCTCAGGCCGACTTTCGCCTCTTCGAGGAAGAACTTGAAGGGGTCGCCGCCGGGGATGCCAGCCTCTCGGCAGTCGAGCCAGGCGAGGTACGTCCCCTCGGAGGGGTAGCACTTGATGCCCGGCATCTCCCGCGCGACAAATTCCGAGATGTAGTCGCGGTTCGCCGTTATGTACAATAGCATCGCTTCGAGCCAGTCGTCACAGTCGCGGTAGGCGGCGAGTGCGGCCGTGTAGCCGAGGATATTGACCGTCGGCACGAGGCCCATGCGCGCCTCAACGAACTTCGCCCGCAATTCCGGGTCCGGGATGATCGCAATTGCCGCCTTGAGTCCCGGCAGGTTAAAGGTCTTGCTCGGCGCCATCAGCGTGATGGTGCGCGCCTCGATTTCCGGGCTGAGCGAGGCAATCGGGATGTGAACGTTCGGGGCGTGCAGCAGATCGCAATGGATCTCGTCGGACATGATGAGCAGGTCGTTCTTGATGCAGCGCTCGGCCATGCCCTCCAGTTCTTCACGCGTGAACACGCGGCCGACCGGGTTGTGCGGGTTGCAGAGGATGAACGTCTTCGTGCGCTCGGTGATGGCGCCCTCGAACAGCTCCCAGTCGATTTCGTAGCGCCCGGAGGCGTCCTGGACGAGCGGTGCCTCATGCTGTTCGAGCCCGAACCGCGCCGGCGCTGTGCGAATCGGCCCGTAGCCGGGGACCTGGTAGAGCACTCCATCGCCGGGGGTGCTGAACGCCCGCAGCCCGACGTTGAAGCCGGCAATCACGCCCGGCAGCCCGATAATCGCCTCGGGCTCGACCTTCCAGCCGTAGCGCCGCATGAGCCTCCCGGTGATCACCTCGAACCACTCCGGCTCTTCGCGCCCGTAGCCGAAAAACCCGTGATCCACCCGCGTGCGCAGGGCGTTGATGATCGCGTCTGGCGAGCGCAGGTCCATATCCGCCACGTACATCGGGAGGACATCCGGCGGGTAGTGACTCCACTTGCTGTTCTCGGTGCCGGTTCGGTCGTAAACGGTATCGAAGTCGAATCCCATTGGTGTCTCCCTTGCGCCGCGAATTGTGCGCCAGCAGTGTTACAGGTGCGTCATCACGCCGCCATCGACGTGGAGCGTCTGACCGTTGATGTAGCCCGACGCCTCGGAGGCGAGGAGCACCGCAAGCGCGCCCAGTTCCGCCGCAGTGCCGAAGCGGCGCATCGGGACGAAGCGCATGAGGCGGTTCGCGCCGATCTCGTCCGGTCCGCGCCCGGGCGTCCAGTCCATCCAGCCAGCAGAGATGCAGTTCACGGTCGTGTTGCGCGAGCCGAGTTCCTGGCTCAGCGCCTTCATGAGGCCGGTGACGCCGGACTTGGCGAGCGCGTAGGCCGAGTAGTTTTCGATGCCGCGCTCGCCGAAGATGCTGGTCACAAAGATGATTCGCCCAACCGCGCCGGGCTCAAGCTCTTTCACGAACGAACGCGCACAGTAGAAGGCCCCGTTCTGATTGATCGCCTGGACGCGGCCGAATTCGGTGTCTGTGATCTTCTCGATCGGCTTGGCGAGCGAAAAATCCGCATTGTAGACGAGGATCGAGGGCGAGCCGAGCTCTTTCGAGACCTGGCGCATGCCCACCTGCACATTGCCGGGGAGCGTCACGTCCCAGCCGTGGCTGAGCGACTTGCGGCCCTGTTCGGTGACGGCCTTCGCCGCCCGCTTGGCAGCCATGATTTCGTCGCCGTCGAGGGTGGCGCTGGCGACTGCGACATCCGCGCCAGCTTCGGCCAATGCGAGCGAAATTGCCGCACCTGCGGGATTTCCGGTGCCGACGACAAGTGCGCGCCGGCCCGAGAGGTCGAACCCTGGCTTGCGATTCCACTCAGCCATTGCTGCTGCCTCCTTGCGCGTCCATCGCGTAGCCAGTCGGGGCGATGCCGCCTGCGAGGCCGCCGCCATCGATCGAGAAGGTCTCGCCAGTGATGTAGGACGACGCATCCGAGCAAAGGAAGACCGCGAGCGGCCCCAGTTCCCAGGCCTCGCCAAGGCGGCGGACGGTCACGAACTTGCCGCGTTCAGCGATGCGTTGCTCCTGCTCCTCGCTTTCCGGCGGCGCCTGCGTGACAAAGCCGGGGACGATGCAGTTCACGCGGATATCCTGCCCGACGAGCTGCGCGGCGACGGTCTTCGTGAGCGAAATGACGCCCGCCTTCGCGGCGCCATAGCCGATGCCCATCGCATAGGCGCGAAGGGCCGTCCCGCTGGAGACGTTGATGATGACGCCGCCGGGGCCCTGCTTGCGGAACTGGTTCGCGGCTGCGCGCGAGCAGTAGAAGGCGCTGTAGAGGTTCACGGAGATGGTGTCGTGCCAGTCATCGTCGGCGAGATCGTAGATGGAGGAGCCCGAACCGCGACGGTCACCGATTCCGGCGTTGCTGATCATTGCGTCGAGCCGGCCGTACTTGGCGACGGCGGCGGCCACGAGGGCATCGCACGCGGCGCTCGATTGGACGTTCGTGGGGACGATGAGCGCCTCGCGGCCACTCGCTGCCTTGACCTCGGCGGCCGCCTGTTCGAGCTGGGAAACGGTGCGGCTGGCGAGGACGACATTCGCGCCAGCCTCCGCGAGCGAGATCGCCATCGCCTTGCCGAGCCCTCGGCCACCGCCGGTGATGACGATCACGCGATCGTCCAGCCGGAGCGTATCTTGCAGTGCCACCTGTGCTACCGCCTTCATTGGGTTGAGTGCAACCGATTCTCACGGTGGGCGGGGCGGGCGTCCACTTTGCCGCTCATATTGCGCGCTATGGTTAGCCTTCAGGCGCTGCGAGAGGCGGCTGGAGCGGTTGTAACCGCTTCACCAGCTGGGCCCAACGTGCTCCCCAGCGCCTGCAGGAGGCGACAACGCGCTCGTTCGGCGGCCCGATGGAAACGGGTCCGTAGTGCACGCCGAAGGGGTCGCCCTGCACGACCAGGCCGTGATTCAGGAGGATGTGGATCGCGTTCAGCAGCACGAGTTCGGCGCCACTGCCAGCTGCGCTCCCGGCGGTGAATGCGCCCCCGACTTTGCCATCGAGCGGGCCCGGGTAACCCTGGATCGCGACAACATCGAAGAGCCGTTTGATCTGCCAGTCCACGCCGCCAAAGCGCGTTGGCGAGCCGATAACGATGCCGTCCGCGAGCGCGAGGTCATCGATAGTCACATCCTCGACGGGGACCACGCGCGCTTCCACGCCCTCGCTACGAATCCCCTCAGCGACCGGCTCGACCATAGCGCCGGTATTTCCGCGCAGCGTCGTATAGATGATGAGTATTTCCGCCAAAAGTCACCTCCGCGCGCAAAACCCACGTGGTCTCTGCGCCGCGACCCCAAATCTGACGCCTGCGGAGCAACCCGTCGAGCAGCGTTCGCTTCGGAAGAGGCGCTGGTGTCGCGACGTTGGACTCTGCTTAAACCGGCGGGTGCTTGAGGTCACGGGAAGCCTCGCGTTTCCGGCAGAAAAGGGAGGCAGTCAGACGTCATCGTTTTAGTTAGCCACGGGCTATCGAAACGCGACGTTAGCGTAGCGAAATTGACATCGTTGACTCTATTCCTATAATTCAGCACGTCATTGACTGGCTGCTGCCGGTCTTGACCGGCAGGGGTCCGGTACCCCGGGTCTACGAGGGGGGAAACGAACATGAAAGAGAACTACTGGACTCGGTCCGCAAAGCGAGCGGCAAATCGCCGCCAATTCCTCGGGGGAGCTGCCGCTGCTGGCGTGGGGGCTGCTTCACTCGGGCTGGTCGGCTGTGGTGGCGACGACGAAGAGCCCGCCAGCAGCACTTCGCCAACGACGGCATCGACCACTGCACCTGGTTCCTCGCCGGCTGCCGGGACTTCGCCAACGACGGCGGCCCCAACTGGCGCACAGCCCAAGAAGGGCGGCTACAACGTCGTCCAGTCCAGCAACGTGTACGAGACGGTCGACCCGCACCGCACGGTCGCGAGCCCGGTGCTCCAGGTGCTTGGCCGCGTGCAGTCCAAACTGCTCTACTTCACGAACCCGAATACGGGTGAACTCGCCGGCGACCTCGCCGAATCGTGGCAGACCCCGGATGCGAACACCGTCATCCTCAAGATGCGCCAGGGTGTGAAGTGGCACTCGGCTGGCCCCGGCGCCAGCAACCCGGCGGCGAAGAGCGGCCGCGCCCTGACCACCGACGACATTCTCTACAACATCAACCGCCAGAAGGCCGGCCTGCTCGCAGACGGCACGGCTGCCTCCTTCGGACGCAAGTCCTACTGGGGGAACGTCGACAAGATCGAGGCTACTGACGCTTCGACCATCAAGATGACGCTCGCCAAGCCGAGTGCTGCCTTCGTGCAGGGCCTTGCGAACGAGTTCAATCTCATCGTCCAGAAGGAACTTACCGAGGCGGTCGAAGGCAAGCACACGGAGATTAATGCCGACAAGGTCATCGGCACCGGCGCCAACATCCTCACGGAATGGGTCCCCGGCAAGACGATTTCCGCCGTCCGCAACCCGGATTACTTCCTGAAGGACAAGCCCTACCTCGACGGTACCCACTGGATCCAGACGTTCGAGGACCCGACGGCCTACCGCATCGCGTTCGAACAGAAGCAGGCGGACGCATTCACCGACCCTGACCCGGGTGTCGTGACGGCCTTGAACACGTCGAAAAAAGCCGAGACCTACCTTCGCTACCAGGGCGTGGCGAACACGGTCGCGATCTACCTGCCGAGCACGCAGGCGCCCTGGAACGATCCGCGCCTGGTGAAGGCGATTCATCTCGCTGCCGACCGTCGCCAGCTCATCCAGCAACTCCACAACGGCCTTGGCAAGTCCAGCGGGCCGGTTTCGTGGCTGCAAGAGGCCTGGGCGATCTCCCAGAAGGAC
This sequence comes from Tepidiformales bacterium, assembly GCA_038256595.1. GTDB lineage: Bacteria > Chloroflexota > Dehalococcoidia > Tepidiformales > Tepidiformaceae > JBBSKE01. The sequence continues at coordinate 10,822 of JBBSKE010000046.1, forward strand.
CTCGATGCGCTCCCGGGCTACCGTGCCGATAAGGCCGCGGACCTGGCCGAGGCGAAGAAGCTCTGGGACGCTGCCGGCGGCAAGGACGTGGGCGACATCACGTGGGTGGTCCCGGATACCTGGGCCTCGCGCGCGGCCTGGTCGGCGACGCCTGAAATCCTCGCGACCATGTTCAACAAGGCCTTTGGTACCACCCAGTTCAAGGGCAAGACGGCCGGCTACGGTGAAATCATCCCCTCCTGGGCCTCGAAGAAGTTCGACCCCTTCTTCGGCTGGATTCCGAACGTGGAGATCCCGGACGCCCGGGCCGACATGACGGGCGCCTTCAGCTCCACCTCTCCCGGAAACTACTGGGGCGTGAACGAGCCGGAAAAGATCGACGCCAAGCTTCAGAAGGCGCTTTCCACGCTCGATGTGAAGGAAGCCCAGACGTTGATGCGCGAAGTCCAGGACCTGGTTCTTGAGAACGGCCAGTACGGGCGCATCGTCATGTACAACTACATCAACCCCACGTTGTACTGGAACTACTACCAGACGACCGGCCCCGCGCCGGAGACCGGCTGGAACTTCCTCAACAACGGCGTCTCCACGCTCAATGATTGGATCAATACCGACGACGCGAGCTACAAGGGCCGCCCAGCCCCGACCGTGAAATCTCTCTAGGTTGTTCAACGGATGGCCGGCGCCAAATGGCGCCGGCTTTCGCCTGCGAAACGATTGGGAGGTGACATGTTCGGATACATCCTTCGACGCCTGTTACTGAACGTCTTCGTGCTCTGGATGGTGGCGACCATGGTTTTCCTGGCGCTGCGTGTCCTGCCTGGCAACTACGCCGTCCAGCAGTTCGCTGGCGCGAACCTCGGCGCCATAAGCGAAGAGACGATCCTCGAAGCAGAGCGGGAACTCGGGCTGGATAAGCCAGTGCTTGAGCAATACATCGACTTCATGGCCAATGCTGCCGTCCTCGACCTCGGCGAATCGTTCCGTACGAAACGCTCGGTCTGGAGCGAAATCCGCGGTGCCCTGCCCTACAGCCTTGAGCTGGGCGGCTTGATTGTGCTCGTCGGTTTCGCGGTCGCGGTTCCCGTCGGCGTCCTCAGTGCGATGAAGCAGGACCGCTGGCAGGACTACGTGCTCCGCGGAGTCGCGATTGGCGCCCTGGCAGCGCCGGTTTTCTGGACCGCGTCAATCGCCGTGGTGGTCGTACTCGCGTTCGACCTGTTCAAAATCGACGTGACCGGGCAACCACACTTATGGGAGAGTCCACTCGATGCGCTCAAGTGGTATCTCATTCCCATGTTCGCGGGCGGCCTCGCCTCGACAGCGAACACGATGCGCATCCTTCGCTCGCAGATGCTCGAAGTGCTGCGAGAGGATTTTGTGCGAACCGCCCGCGCCAAGGGCCTCGATGAGCGCCAGGTCGTGATTCGTCACGCCCTGCGCAACGCGATGCTGCCCGTGATGACGGTCATGGGCCTGACCCTCGCGACGATCGTTGGCTCGCAGATTGTCCTCGAGCAGATGTTCAACATCCCCGGCGTTGGCCGGTTGTTGTTCACCTCGATCTTCCTGCGCGACTATCCGCTGACCCAGGGCCTCGTGCTCCTCACGACGTTCGTGATTGTGACGACGAACCTGGTCGTGGACGTGCTCTACGGTCTCCTTGACCCTCGTGTGAGGTTCGCGTGACCGACGCCGCTTCCCACCGGGTCATCGAGCAAGTCCTTCCTCCTCGGGCGACCGGCGTGAAGGCCGCCTGGCCGGGCCTTACCCGCTTTCTGCGGAAGAAGCCGCTCGGCGCCATCGGACTGGGCATCGTCATCTTCTTCGTCCTCGTCTCGATTTTCGCCCCGGCCATCGGGCGTTACGGTCCGGACGACGTGTTCCAGGCGCCCAATCCGAACTACAAGAGCGACCCATCGATTGCGGATCTCGCGCGGGACCAGTCGATTGGTTCGCCGGACATCGTCGCCCAGTACGAATCCCCGAACGGAACGCACTGGTTCGGCACAGACAAATTCGGCCGCGATATCTACTCGCGCATCGTCCACGGCGCCCAGCTCTCGCTCACGGTAGGCTTCGGAGCCTCGCTCATCGCGGTCTTCTTTGGGCTGCTGCTGGGTGTGCCCTCCGGCTTCTACAAAGGCTGGCTGGACCTCATCCTGCAACGCTTCGTCGATGCCCTGCAGGCGTTCCCGGCGCTGGTGCTGCTCCTCTTGCTCGTGCAGATTGCCGAGCCGTCGGTGCGTAACACCGTCATCGCGCTAGGCGTCATCGGCATACCAACGACGACGCGCCTGACGCGTTCGGCCGTGCTCGGCGTTGGCGCGCGAGATTATGTCCTTGCAGCACGCGCGGCCGGGTCAACCGACCTGCGCATCATGCTCCATCATGTGCTCCCGAATATCGCCGCGGTGCTGGTCATCAGCTTCTCGATTGGTATCGGGGCGTACATCCTCTTCGAGGCGACGATCTCGTTCCTCGGAGTCGGCCCGCGCAACGTGGTCTCCTGGGGCAAGATGGTCCAGGAGGGCCGTGCCAACATCGACATCCACCCCTGGCTATCGGTCTTCGGCGGCGCAGCGATTGCGTTGCTGGTGGTGGCCTTCAACTTCCTCGGCGACGCGCTTCGAGACGTTCTCGACCCGCGCCTGCGAGGTTCGCGCTAAAGCCCTTCCCACGCGCATGAGGCGCCCCGAACCCTCCACGGGGCGCCTCATGCCCGCTCTCTTTGCAACTTGTTCCGGACATTCGAAAATGCGACTTTTGGTGCTGTCGATTTCACCGACGGAAGACTCTGATGCGCAAGGATTAAGGAATGACGAAATCCCTACGATTGGCGGCGCTCGGCGCGCCACTCCTGTTACTGCTCGCCGCGTGCGGTGGGTCCGCTACCGACGATTCGGCTCCTGTATCGAACGAGCAGTCACCGACAACCAGGCCGGAAGCGCCCGCGGTCAGTCCGACCACTCGGGCGCGCAATGCGAAAGAATGGACCCACGACGTTTGCCTGCTCGCCGCGGCTTTCTCTCGAACGGCGGCCGCCGCTGACACAGCACTGAACGCTGTGGACCTGAACTCTCCCGACGCGAAAGTGAAGATTGTGGCTGAGTTCGCGAAAATCACTGAGGCAATGAAGACTTACACGGTTGACCTCGCAGCTATGCCAGCGCCAGCAGATGCTGGCGGGGAGGCGTTCAAGGCCGCGTGGCAGGCAGCCGCAAACCTCAGTTACGACTACACCGTGGAAAATTACGAGATCATCAACGCCTTGCCCGACGGCGCAGCGTTTGCATCTGCGTATGATGAAGCGGTAAGTGATTCCGGTCTGGACCACAGCGACATTCATCTCCGCGCTGACATTCGTGCACTCGGCGCGCAATTCCAGAAAACGTCCGACGACATTATCGACACCGCGGATAACGACCCGGTATGTGCCAATATCTTCAGCGAATA
>JBBSKE010000047.1:0-14269 GCA_038256595.1 Tepidiformales bacterium
CCTCGCTGCGAAAAATATCGTGCAGAATTTACGTCGCCGCACTACTATTTCTCCACGATGAAGAATCGCCCGAATGCTGGTTTGTTGCGTTCGATGCGGCTGACGTTTCTCGTCGCCCTGCTGGCGCTCTCCGGCGTCTTCGCCAGTTTCGAATCGACCCCGGTCCCCCTCGCGCGAGCCGCTGGCAAAGTTGAAGGTTTCATGGGCGACGTGAACTGCAGCGGCGCCGTCGATCTTGCGGATGCCGCCGCCCTGCGCCGTTCCACCGCTGGCATCCTCCCCAATCCCAGCTGCCTCGTCCTCGCCGCCGACATCACCTGCGACAACGATGTCGATGCCAACGATGTGCTCGCCATCCTCAGGTCACTCGCCGGCCTGCCGAACACGGTCGAAACCGGCTGCCTCGCGGTCGGCGCCGCGATCACGGACGAGCCGACGAGCGCGGACCTCATCGCCCAGGCCCTCGCCGCCGAGGAGATCGACGAGGCCGAAGCGCTCGTCTACGGCGTCTTTGCGGCCTATGGCGACCCTCGCCTCCCCGCCGAATACCAGGGCGACGACGGCACCGTTCCCTCTTCGTTCGATGCGGCGCTCGCCTTCCAGGCCTATTCCACGCTTTCGCCCGAACAGCAGGAGGCGATCGCGCCTTACATGCTCCCGCCCTCCGCCGATGGCAGCTGGTATGCGCCAATCGGCAACGGATTCACCACACAGAGCTTCAACAACCTGATTTCGTCGCTGGTGAATGTGCCGGGCACCCCGGGCATCCGCATCTGGACCAGCGCGAACTTCCCGGCGCAGGCCCTCGCCGACCTCTCCGGCGCCCTGTCGCAAATCCTCACGACCACGAAGACGAGCATGAATCGCGCGCCGCTCGACGACAGCGCCATGCCCAATCACGGCCCCGATGGCGCACTCGATGTCTATGTCGTCCCTGGGCTCATCGCGAACGCGATGGCCAAGTGGTATCAGCCGGACGTCTGCAAAAACGGCCCGATGTACATCGAACTCAATGAGAGCGCGCTCCCCTCGGTGATCCAGCCGAGTTCCGGCGGGTTCGCCGCCGCCATTCAGAACATCGCCCACGCCTTCACCCAGGCGACTGCCGGCGGCGTCAGCACTCCCGGCGCGAGCGAGCCCTGCGTCTTCGGCGAGGCCTTCCGCTGGGCGATTGAAGCCACCGGCGGACTCACCGAGCATCTCGCCTACCCGGAGGTGAACTCCGAACACCGCTGGGACGAAGTGTTCGAGACGCCGCACCTCTCTCTGCACGAATTCGAAGAGGGCGGCCAATCGCTCTGGAGCCTGCTCGAACATCTCGGCGAAGGTGGCCCGAACGTCGTCTCGGCGATGTGGGCGCAGGCCGAGACGCAGCCCAGCGCCATCGCCGCACTTGCCGCCAGCGCGAATCTCGACGAGAAGTTCCCCGAATATGCCCTCGAACTCCTGAACGAAGGGCCGAACAACCACTTCAGCCTCATCCACAACATCACAAGCAAAGTCTTTGGCAATACCGGCATGCCCGGCGGCGGCGGGCTCAGTGCTCTCGCGATCAACCTCGCCGGCCAGTCCAGCGTCGCCCTCAGCACCAGCCTGACCGCCCTCGACGACTTCTCGGCCCAGCACTACCGGTTCTCGATCGCCGACCCGGAGGTTAAGTCGCTGAGCCTTTCGAACCTCATCCACAACGTTGCCGGGGCCACCTTCCACATGGTGGCCAAAGACGGGAACGGCCCCTGGCAGATGACCGAACTCACCACGAAACTCACCGAAAGCATCTGCCTCCTCGACGCCGGCAAGAAGATCACCGACCTGGTGCTCGTCCTCACTCACCCGGAGACCAGCGACCACACCCCGGCCCAGTTCCCGGCGGACACGCCAATCGTGGAGGCGAAGAACTCGTGTGGCTTCAGCGGATCATTGACCTACACCCGCCATGAAATCTGTCCGCCGAGCGAATGTATCGGCGACGTCGGGGGTTCTCAGACGCTCTACCAGTTCACGGCCAACAACCTGGTGTTTACGCAGTCAACGACGCCCGTCCCAGACCAGGAATTGTTCCTCCTGGTGAGCGGAACGATAAACGTGACCAGCACTGGAAATATCAGCACCTGCAATGTCTACGGGAGCGACACCGTCGTCCTCGAGGCCGGCAAGGGAGGCATCAGGATTCGGCACAACCCCAACGGCACGACCGACTATGCCCTCTACGGATATTTTGACGGCCCGCAATCGGCGTTCACGGTGCGCTACGACTGCGGCAGCGGCGAGCAATCCTATGATGTGCAACTCGGCCAGTGGCTCTGCTCGGGCGGCGCAAAATCGACCTCAAACGAGAACCTGCTCTCCGGCAGTTATCACTTCGAGTCGGACGACTTTAACGCTGGCCTCAACTGCCCCGGGACGACTGTTTCGCTCCCTCCGCCCGGCCCAGGCTTCACGACCCAGGCCGGACCCGTCCAGACCCGCGACTACTCCTGGACCTTCCGCCGCTGAGCCCGTTAACTTGGATGCGCCTTAAATTTGTGCGACCGTGCCCTCCTGCCGGATCGAATTCCGAAGCACGCTTCGAACGCAAAATCTGGGGACCCGCAGGGGCCAGCCACGAACCGTCGGCCTGCGGGCAGTCGATTGGGTGGCGAATCACGACGACCCCTGTCGCCCGAATCGACCGATCGGAGCCCCGCGCGCAAGCAAGGGGTTGTCGTGACCTGGCGTCAAAGCTCCCGCCCGCAGGCCCGCCAATCCGGCATCGCTCCGCTGACTCGCCACGAGGTTCGCCCATGACCAGTCGCCTCTGGTCGTTCGCATCGGCGGCGTGTGCGCACTGGAGACTTTCCGCGCGTCCGTGCCACTCGGCGGGGTCGAACTCCGTAGCACGCTTGGTCCCAAACCATCTGGCGGCACCCGCAGCGGCCAGCCACGAACCGTCGGCCTGCGGGCAGTCGATTGGGTGGCGAATCACGACGTCCCCTTGCTCGCGCGCGGGGCTCCGACTGATTGGACGCGAAGAGAAGTGACGAACGGCCCGGTTAACCGGCCCCGCTGGCCCTACACTCCCCCGAGCAGCGAAACTGTAGGCATCGTGTTCGCCGCGCTCGGTTCGCGGCCGGGAGATTACTCATGGGTCAATTCCGCTTCCTCACTGCCGGCGAAAGCCACGGCAAGGGACTTTCCGTCGTCATCGAAGGGCTGCCCGCCGGGCTGCCACTCTCCGAAGCGGATATCTCCACCGATATGCGCCGCCGCCAGGGCGGCTATGGCCGCGGCGGCCGCATGAAAATCGAGCAGGACCACGCCGAGATCATGGCCGGCGTCCGCCACGGGTTCACCCTCGGCTCCCCCGTCGCCCTCTGGATCCAGAATCGCGACTGGGTGAACTGGGGCGAGAAAATGTCCGCTGAGCCGGTCGAAATCGAGATCGAGCGCGTCACCCGCCTTCGTCCCGGCCACGCCGACCTCCCGGGCGCCATCAAGTACCACTTCAACGACGTCCGCAATGTGCTCGAACGGGCCAGCGCGCGCGAAACAGCCGCCCGGGTCGCGATTGGCGGCGTCGCCAAGCAGTTCCTCGCCCAGTTCGGCGTCACCTTCCACAGCTACTCGCTGTCTATTGGTGGCGTCCGCGGCGAGGCCGAAGGCGATATCGACTGGGACGTGGTCGAAGCGGACGACGTTCGCGCCGCGAATCCCGCGACCAGCGCCGCCATGATCGACGCCATCAACGACGCCAAACACCTCGGCGACACCCTCGGCGGCGAAGTCGAAGTGCGCGTCGCCGGCATCCCGCTCGGCCTCGGCAGCTACGTCCACTGGGACCGCAAGCTCGACGGCCGCATGGCGCAGGCGATCTGCAGCATCAACGCATTCAAAGGCGTCGGCTTCGGTACCGGGTTCGAAGGCACGAAGCTGCGCGGCTCCCAGGTCCACGACGTCATCCTCCCCATTGACCAGTGGGGCGAGCGCGCCTGGCCGCACGCCACCAACAATCACGGCGGCATCGAAGGTGGCATGTCGACCGGCGAGGACATCGTCGTCCGCTGCGCCGTCAAGCCGATCCCGACGCTCGCCCACCCGCTCCCCTCGGTGGACCTCGAAACCGGCGCGGAGGTGCTCGCTCACTACGAGCGCAGCGACGTCTGTGTGGTCCCCGCCGCCGGGGTGGTCGCCGAAGCGATGATCGCGATCGTGCTCGCCGATGCGTGGCTCGAGAAGTTCGGCGGGGACACGCTCGAAGAGCTGCAGGCGGCTTATGCGCACCACATCGCGAACCTCGGCCCCCGCGGCGAGCAGTAGGATGGCCGGGCCGCTCGCCCTCATCGGCATCTCCGGCGCCGGCAAGTCGACGGTCGCGAGCCTCATCGCCGCGACCCTCGGCTACGAATGGGCCGACTCCGACCGTGAGCTCGAACGCCGCACCGGCCGCACCATCCCCGATATTTTCGCAAATGAGGGCGAAATCGCTTTCCGCGAGATCGAAGCTGCGGTCGCCGCGGACCTCTTTTCGCACGAAAACGTGGTCATCGCGACCGGCGGCGGGTTACCGACGACGGCAGCTGGCCGTCGCGCGCTCCGTCCCGCCTTCGTTGCCTGGTTGCGAATCTCCCCGGAAGTGGCTGCCGAGCGCCTTCTTTCGAACCCCGAGACTGAAAATCGTCCGCTGCTCGAAGGTGATCCCGTCGCCCGGCTACGCGTCCTCGCCGAATTGCGCGCCCAGATCTATGAAGTTGTCGCGGATGCGATAGTTGTTGTCGATAGCATGTCGCCCGCGGAGGTCGCGGATGCGGTTGTCGCCGCCTTCCGCGCCCACCAGGCCAGCCCAATGGAGGCTCCAACCAGCCCATGACCGAAGATTCTTCGCCCATTTCGCAAAAGTTTTCGCCTGCCGCGACCGTCACGACCCCCACTGCGAGCTACCCGATCTTCGTCGAGCGCGGAATTTTGGGCTCTCTGGGTGAAATTTGTCGTTCGGTGGGGCTCAAGGGCCGCGCCTTTCTGGTCTCTGACGCGGTCTGCGGGCCAATTTTCGCGGACGGGATCATGGCCTCGCTCCGAAATTCGGGCTACGAATCGCGCATTTTGCTGGTCGAAGGTGGCGAATCCGAAAAGAATCTGGGCGCGGTTTCGAAAATCTGGGACTGGCTCCTGGGCGAACGGGTCGAGCGGAACGACTTTGTCGTCTGCGTGGGCGGCGGCGTGGTCACCGATACGGCCGGTTTTGCGGCCGCAACGGCCCTCCGCGGCATTCCATTTCTACATGTCCCGACTACCCTTCTCGGTATGGCCGACGCGGCGATTGGCGGCAAGACCGGCGTCGACCACGCCCGCGGGAAGAATCTCATCGGCGCTTTCGCCCAGCCGAGGGCCGTCATTTGCGATCCGGCGACCCTCGATTCGCTGCCCGAACGCCAGCTCCGCGCCGGCTGGGCCGAGGTCATCAAGCACGGCTTCATCCTCGACCGCGATTTGCTGGCCCTGCTCGAACGCCACGCGGGCGACCTCAATTCCATGAAATCGGCCGAACTCATCGCGCGCGGCGGCCCCGGCGTCAAGGCGGCGGTGGTCAGCGAAGACGAAAAGGAGTCGGATCGGCGCTCACTGCTCAACTACGGCCACACCGTCGGCCACGCCATCGAGGCGGTCGAGCAGTACACCGGCTTCCTCCACGGCGAGGCGGTCGCCATCGGCATGCGCGCCGCCGGCATCATTGCGGTCGAAATGGGGCTGCTCACGCCGGAGGAGTTCGACCGCCAGCAGCGCCTCATCCGCGCCTGCGGCCTCCCCGAATCGGCCCCCGGCCTCGACCCGGACGCCATCATCGAAGCGACGAAATCGGACAAGAAGTCCTCCGGCGGCGTGATCAAGTGGGTTCTCCTCGAAGGCCTCGGCAACGCCACCCTCCACGCCGACGTCCCCGACGCCCTCGTCCGCCAGGCCGTCGAAGCAGTGACTCGGGAGAGCTTCTAGCTGCTAGCGGCTAGCTGCTAGTTAAGTATGCGGTAGGGTCATGCATCAGAGAGCGACGCTGGGCGACGCCGCGCCGATCGATATGCCCGTGTCATAGTGCATGCTAGAAGCTAGCCGCTCTAATGGCCCGAGGTGAACTTCAGCCCGACCACGGCCACCAGCAGCAGCAAGAGAAACCCGATGCGCGCGGCCGATACCGGTTCATCGAGCAGCACGATCCCCAGGATCACCGTGCCCGCCGTGCCAATGCCGACCCAGACCGCGTAGGCGGTGCCCAGCGGCAGGGTTCGCACCGCCCAGGAGAGCAGAGCCATGCTCGCGATGATGCCAAGGATCGTCAGCACCGACGGCAGCGGCCGGGTGAAGCCGTGGCTGTAGCGGAGCCCAACGGCCCAGCCAGTTTCGAGAAGTCCAGCAACAATCAGAATCGCCCACGCCATGACGCAGCTCCATAAAGAAGTTGCGTCGTCTTGTCTGCCCGGGTACGGCGCGTCTCGTCCGGGGCTTTCGTGAGCCACCTCCAGCGTACCAATTTGCGGCCGCCCGTGCCTTCGAATCGCGCCGCATCGAGAACTCTAATTCGGACGTCAAGCCGGGAAATAGGACAAATCGTTAAATCGCCGGCCGGTCCATTGCGCGTAGGACAACTCGAACCGAAGCCAGGGATTTCGAATGCGTATCGAATTGATTGACGAGCGATTGCCGCCTTGCTACTGTCTGCGCGTCTGCGGAGGCACGCCCTGGCGAAGCGTGGGTCCTGGCAAGCCGCAGGATTTTCGCCGTGGCCGGATCTCATGCCGAGGGCATTTCAGGTTGTCGCGCTTCTGCTCATCGCGGGAGCTTCTGCCATCTCCACTCACGATGTCGCGCAGGCCGCGGACGTGACCGCGCCCGCCCAGGGCAAGTTCAACATCGATTCCACGGTTCGGACGTTCAACCCGCCGCCACCATCGTTCTTCGACATCGATTTCACGTACGACTGCGGCGTCGTGCCAAGTACCCTGATGCAGATCAACTACAACGAAGACGGGACGGTCACCGGGGGGTGCGAGGGAACGTGGTTCACAAGTCCCACGCCCCAGTACGTGCACCAGGACTACGTCGATGCGACGTTCTCGGGAACCGTCGATGACCAGGGGCTCATGACCTTCCGGTACGAGGTGTACTTCACCCGCACAGCCGTGGGTCTGACAGGTCTGCCGACCGCCCGGAGCATTACATCGAACGCAGTCTACGAGGGGCTGCTCCAGACATCGGGGACGTTCGTGGACTTCCTGGGGTTCGTCCACGGCCCTGCCGAGATGGTCGATTTTTCCCACGATCGCACCTGCACGCCCGGGACCTCGGTCGAACCTGGCCTGACTTGCCAACCCGAAGACACCGCGAGCTACTCCGGCACGGTCCTGGCGTGGACCGCGCTAAAGCCCTCCCCGCCGACGGTCGGCGTCGAAATTCACCACATCGAACTCGTCCAGGTGGTCCAGGACGCGGACAATTCCGTGCCACTCGTCGCCGAGAAATCGACGGTCGCGCGCGTGTTCGTCACCTCCGACAAGGAGTCGGCGACCGGGCTGGTGGTGACGCTCCGAGGCCGACGTGGCCTGCAGCAACTTGAAACGCCGATTCTCATCAACGGCGGCTCAAACGGGGCGATGAAGCGTGGCGACTTCGCGAGCACGCCGAACACCTACCGCTCGGACAAGACGAAATCGTTCAATTTCCGCCTCCCCGAGAGCTGGCTCACCGTAGGGGCGATCGAGGTCGAAGCGGAAATCACATCGATCGACGCCCCATTCGTCGATTCCAGCCCGGGCAATAACACCAAAGTGCTCGGCGCGACCTTCTACGCCCGGCAGCGAATGAGCGTCGAGTACTTGCCGATCTGCGTTACCGGCCCCCAACCATCCTGCCCGGACGCAGGGATTGCCACGGCGAACAGCCTGGTAGACACACTCTTCCCGGTCCCATCGGCGGGCGTTCGCTACAAAAAGGCGAACGCCCCCGCGCTTGAGATCACGGCGCTGCCTGCGAGTAGCGCGGCGTTCGACGCAATCCAGGCGCGGCTGGTGAAGCGCCATGTGCTCATGGAAGCGTTCAACCCGGCAGCAGCCCCAGACCAGCTCGCGGGCTGGATTCAGCCGAACAACTCGGGCGATCTCGGGTCCTCCGACCCGCCATTCAAGAACGGCAAGGGACACGCCACGATCAACGTGTACAACCCGGCCGACCCTGGGGATAGTTCGCACACGCTCGCACACGAAATTGCACATAACTACAGTGGCCGCCACCCGGGCACGCCCGACGCTTGCAACGCAAGAGATGGTCAGACCGACTGGCCGTTCACCGACGCGAGGACACACGAAATCGGCTGGCAGTTTGCGACAAATGACGTCGTGCCGGCATCGAAGTTCGAGCTCATGTCGTACTGCTCGGTTCCAGTTTCGAACATCTGGATTTCGAAGTTCACCTACATGAAACTCTTCGACGGCTTCTCCACCCTGAAGCCGCAGGCGAACGGAGAGCTGAACGATGTTTTGGTCATTAGTGGCTCGGCCCTCGCGAACGGTTCTGTGGGCACGCTCGACGCCATTCTCCCGCTGAGCACGTTCGCCGATTACCAGGTGTCCGACCCGTCCGGCTCGCACTGCATCCGCTTCGACGCCGCCCCAGCCAACGATTTTTGCTTCGATTTGAGCTTCACTGATGTCGAAGGCGAGCCCATTGTGACTGCCTACTTCTCTCACATCGTCAGGATTCCGCCGGGCTACTTCAGCGCGGCTTCCGTGTCCCTCCTCGTCAACGGCACGCCGATCGCCACGCTCGTTCGCACGCCGAATGCGCCCGTGGTCGACATCACCTCTCACGGCTTCGGGTCACTCTTCAACCGCATCCAGACGGTGACCTGGACCGGCTCCGACCTCGATGCGAATCCGCTGACCTACACCATCCTGCACAGCCCCGACCACACCGTTTCCTTCACGCCGATTCTCGTGGATTCGACCGCGACGTCGTTCACCTTCGACACCACCAGCCTTGTCGGCGGAGGGGCGGGCTACCTCAAAATCATCGCGAGCGATGGCCTGAACTACACCGAGGACATCGCCGGGCCGATGGTGGTGGGTATCGCCCGCCCCTGGGGAGACATCCGCTGCGACGGCGCCATCGATATCGCCGACGCCCTCGCGATTCGTCACGAAAGCGCCGGCCTTGCCCCGAATCCTCCCCCGGCGGGGTGCTCGGCCGCCGGCACGCTCGTATCTGTCTATGGCGAATCCGAGGCCCTCACCTGGGGGGATATGACCTGCGATGGCGAAGCTGCCGCCGGAGATGCGCTGGCCCTGCTGCGAACGCTGGCCGGCCTGCCAGTCTCGCCGGTCTCCACCTGTCCCGCCCCCGCGGATGTGGTCTTCGCGAGCCACTGAAGGCCCTCGAACAATTGTTCGCGCGAAGTCGAGCAGCCGTCGATGCCGCGTAGGGTCTGGTGAGTCTGGTCGTACTTCGTTGACTCCCGTTTGTGTTGTTTGCTAGTGTCCCATCCGTCTGCGGAGGCACGCCCTGGCGAAGCGTGGGTGATTTCCGGAGTTCCGAGGGCGGACGGGACGCACCGGGCGCTGCAGCGAATTTTCGCCGGGCTCCGCTCATGGCCACGCAAGTAACTCGCGCTCTCGCCTTCCTGGTGATGGTCATGTTCGCGGCGCTCTCCACGGCGCCGGCGGCCGCCGCTCCCCCGCCGCTCCCCGTCACCGCTGTCTTCAACATCACGCAGGGATCCTGGGTGATTACCAGTGCGCCATCGGTCACGGTCTTCCCCGCCACTGAACTGAATATGGGATGTCACGACCTCAGCGGCCCAATTGGCGAGTTGCAACCGGCAATCACGATCGATGCGGGTGGCTCGCTTTCCGGCGGGTGCGATGACTTTCAGCCCGGAGTACCCCAGTTTCCCGGCGATGTCATCATCACGGGAGTCATGAACGGCTCGATGGTCCCGGCAACCGGTGTCGTGACGTTCACCTACAGCACGATCGAAAAGATCTCCTTTCCGTCTACCGGGGCATTCGACCAGCGGGCGCTCACATTCTCCGGTAGCACAACCGCGGCATCGACGAACGCTTTCGGCGGATCGGGAACGGCGAACTTCACCGTTGCGCGCACGTGTGAGGACGGTACGGATACCGGCAGGTGCCTGCCAAGACATACGTACACCTACAGCGGCACGGTCGGATTCAGTTTCTCGTTCTCTGCTCCGACCTCAAATGACACGAAGATAGACCACGTCGAACTGTTGCAGGTCGTGCAAACCCAGGACAACGTGGTTCCGCTCGTGGCAGATAAGTCGACCGTCGCGAGGGTCTTTCTCAAGAGCCCCTTCCCGCGCCTCGACGTCACCGTGACGCTCAAAGGGAAGCGTGGGGTGCAACAGCTCGGGAGTCTTACCAAGTTGCCGGGCAGCGCCAGCAGTGCGCTCCCGGACTTCGATGCGGAGCAATCGTTCGCATCATTCAACTTCCTCCTTCCGGACAGCTGGGTCACCGCCGGCACTATCTTCCTTGAGGCTGAGGTGACCTTCACCCAGAGCCCTGGCGATCTCCCAGACCCCGACATGTTGAACAACAAACAGTCTTTGAACTGGACATTTCAGGCTCGGAAGCAACTGTCGGTCGGATACATCCCCATCTGCGTGAAGGGCGAGGCCGATGGCTGTCCTGATGACGGCATCGCCGAGATGCCGCAAATCATCAATCGACTCTTCCCCATTTCGAACGAGGGCATCGTCTACCAGCGCATTCAGAGCACGAGCCTGGAGATTGACGCTTTGCCAATCACGTCCAGGGACGTCACGAGTATCCTTGTACGGCTCCAGAAGCGGACCGCGCTCGCCGAGTTGTACTCGGAGAGTAAGCTGCCGGATCAGATAGCCGGCTGGATCAAGCCGAACTCTGCTGAGGCGCTGGGCCGGGCGCACACCCTCGATGCCGGGGGCGACGGGCGTGCAAGCTTCAACGTGTTCAATCCCGCTGAGCCCGGGGATAGCCGCGCCACGCTTGCCCATGAGATTGCCCACAATCTCGGGCGAAAACACACGAACAAGCCAGACGGTTGCAATGCAAAGGACACGACAACGGACTGGCCCTACGTGACCTCGACTATCCAGGAGCCGGGCTGGGATTTCGGGACGAACGATACGATTTACTCGAACAAGTTCGACCTGATGTCCTACTGCTTCGGGTTTAACGGCACCAACATTTGGATTTCGCCCTACACGTTCACGCACTTGTTCGAGGCGAATGGCGTCCCCGGGCATGGGATAACTCCCCAGGCGGACTCGCCCACGACCTACCTCGTTATCAGCGGCGTCGTCCTCGCGAGCGGAGCCGGCGCCGGCCTCGAGCTGGCAACGACAGTCACCTCAACCGCCACCGTCCCTGCACTTCCCGGGACCGGGACGCACTGCATCTGGTTCGACGCGCAGCCCACCGGACATTGCTTCGACCTGGCGTTCTATGACTACGAAGAGGATGTGCCCCTACCGGTCCAGGAATTCCTGGTGACCGTACCGGCGCCGGCTGGTGGATTCAGTTCGTACCGGCTCTGCAAGTTCCCGTGCGGGCCGGGCGACACGCTCGTCGATGTCGCGAAGACAGCCAATGCCCCGGCGGTTGAGATCACGTCGCCGCTACCAGGCAGCTCCTTCGGCGGCGAGGCGACCCTGACATGGACGGCCGGTGACGCCGATAACGATGTCCTTCGCTACACGGTCCTGCACAGCAGCGATGGTGGGGCGAACTGGATTCCCCTCCTCGCAGACGCCGCAGTTACCTCGTACACATTCGACGCTGAAATGCTCGCCGCCGGCCCGGGCGGCAAGTTTCGTGTCCTCGCCAGTGACGGCGCTTGGACGTCCGCGGCCGAAGTCGAAAACATAACGGTCGGCACTGCCCGGCCTTGGGGAGATCTCCAGTGTGATGGCGACCTCGATCTCAGCGATGTGCTCGCCGGCAGGCGGGCGATCGCCGGGCTCGGAACGAGCGCCGCAATCGGTTGCCCGGCAGCGGGCGGTCTCGCCCAGGTGGCCGGCATCGAAGACGCTATGACGTGGGGCGATTTCCGCTGCGACGGGGAGGTCGATGCCACGGACGTGCTTGGCCTTCTGCGAGTGCTCGCCGGATTCTCTGCTGCGTCCGGAGCAGGAGAGTGCCCCGCGATTGGAGAGCCAGTATTCGTCTCCGGCTGACCAATCCCGCATCGAAACCGGGCATCGCTCGCGATCGAATGCCCCAACGCTGGAGAGTAACCACCCGCGGCACGATCCTGTAGCCAATGACATTCGCATTCGACCTTCTGCACGACCCCGGCGACCCGGTCGCACCACGCCTCGGGCTGGTGCACACCGCCCACGGCGACATCCAGACGCCCGCCTTCATGCCCGTCGGGACGCTCGCCACCGTGAAGTCGCTTTCGACCACTGAGGTCGCGAACACCGGCGCCGAAATCCTGCTGGTGAACGCCTACCACCTCTTCCTGCGGCCGGGCCACGACCTCGTCGAGAAGCTCGGCGGTGTACATAAGTTCATGAACTGGCACGGCCCAATCCTCTCCGATTCCGGCGGCTTCCAGGTCTTCAGCCTCGCCCGCCTGGGGAAGGTGCAGGAGGAGGGCGTCCGCTTTCGCTCGCACATCGACGGCTCCGAACACGCCTACACCCCAGAGATTGCTGCCGCCGTCCAGGTCGCACTCGGCGTCGATATCGCCATGCCGCTCGACCACGTCCTCCCGGGCGAAGCCGACCTCGACGCCTCGAAAGACGCCGCTGAACGCACCCTCCGCTGGTATGAGCGAAGTGCCCGCGCCGCCGGGGAGACGCCGATGTTCGGCATCGTCCAGGGCGCGACTCACGCCGAACTGCGGAGGTGGCACGCGCGCGAACTCGCCCGGCTCGATGCTCCCGGCTACAGCATCGGGGGCCTCTCCGTCGGCGAATCGAAGGCCGACATGCACGCCATGATCGAAGTCGTGAACGCCGAGCTCCCGGTGAATCGGCCGCGCTACTTGATGGGCGTCGGCAGCCCCGAGGACCTCGTGAACGCCGTCGCCAGGGGGGTGGACATGTTCGATTGCGTCCTCCCGACACGCCTCGGCCGGAATGGCGCGTTCTTCACGGACGCCGGCCGCGAGAACATCAAGAAGGCGGCCTACCGCGAGGAACCCGGTCCGATCGACCCCTCCTGCGACTGCGAAACCTGCCGAACCTACAGCGCCGCGTATCTGCACCACCTCTTCCGGAACGACGAGCTGCTCGGCTACCGGCTGGCCAGCATCCACAACGTGCGCTACCTCGTGCGGCTCGCCGAACGGATGCGCTCGGCCATCGCAGCAGGGACATTCACCGAATTCGCCGAAGAGTTCCTGGGCGGCTACCGGATCGTCGATCCCGGGGTGCGAAGCGAGCAGAAGGCGCGCTGGCTCGAACAATCCGGCTACGAAAGCGGGGCGGCGGCGCCGGAAGAGCCGGGTGAGGAGAAGACGGAAGCTTCACAAAGAGGCGGTTGACACCGTTCCGCGGGGCAGAGATACTCATAAATCTGCGGTCGGGGATAACCCGGTTGCGGGGAGAGAACGAAGGCAAGCCGGAAAGCGTCTATTGACAATGTCCAGCGGACCCCCTAGTCTTCTCCTTCGGGCTTGAAAAACCCGGCCACATTCGGAAGGTGAATTCCTGACGGAGTGGAGAGAAGCAGCGAACCGGAAACAGTCTGTTGACATGGTTCTGATAAGTCGCTAGTCTTCTCCTTCGGGCCTGAAACGGCCGACGCACCTTAACAACTGGATAGCGGACGAAAGAGAACGTCTGGGAACCCGTTAATGGGAACGTAACCTGGCGAAAGTCAGTTTTTAGTTTCATTTTTTTTCGGAGAGTTTGATCCTGGCTCAGGACAAACGCTGGCGGCGTGTATTAGGCATGCAAGTCGCACGGACACTTCGGTGTCAGTGGCGGACGGGTGAGTAACACGTGGGTAACCTGCCCTTCAGTGGGGAATAACTCGCCGAAAGGCGAGCTAATACCGCATTCGACTCCCGGTGAGAATCCGGGTAGTGAAAGCAGTAATGTGCTGAAGGAGGGGCCCGCGGCCGATTAGCTTGTTGGTGGGGTAATGGCCTACCAAGGCGACGATCGGTAGCTGGTCTGAGAGGATGGTCAGCCACACGGGGACTGAGATACGGCCCCGACTCCTACGGGAGGCAGCAGCTAAGAATCTTGCGCAATGGGCGAAAGCCTGACGCAGCAACGCCGCGTGGGGGA
>JBBSKE010000048.1:0-14203 GCA_038256595.1 Tepidiformales bacterium
AGCGTCCCCGGTCGAAGCGTCACGAGCGCGAACTCTTCGATATCGAGCATGAGCGCATACCCATGCTTCGGCCCCCCGGCGAGACTCGCGAGGATAAGCGTGGCCGGACCGGAATAGCGGCCGAGGCTGGAGAAATCGGCGTACTGCATGGCGCCAGACTACACCGTCACGCGGTACATCGTCTACCAGTGCATTCGGCATGGCTCGAATATCGCGGGTAGCGCCGAACCACAAACGCAGAAGCCCTCGCGTTTTGGGCGAGGGCTTCTCATATTGGAGAGTGGGAACCGGGCTACTCGCGGCGGATGAGGCCGCGCCTGTCAGCTTCCTTGATGACGTCGATAACGTTCGTGGCCGCGCCCTTGCGGATGCTGTCCGTGATCGCCCAGAAGGTGATCCCCCCGGGGTTCGAGGTGTCCGCGCGGATGCGGCCGATGAGCACTTCGTCCGTGCCGGCGGCGTCCAGGGGCGTCGGGTAAATCTCGGCCGCGGGGTCGTCCATGATGCGCACGCGAGGCACGGTCGCCATGAGCTTGCGCGCCTCGCCGACATCCACGGGGCGCTCGAACTCGGCCCAGATGGTCATCGAGTGGCCGAAAAAGCTCGGAATGCGCACGCAGGTGGCCGAGATCGCAATATCCGGCGCGTGCAGGATCTTGCGCGTCTCGTTCGCCATCTTGATCTCTTCCTTGGTGTAGTCACCGTCGCTGAAGACATCGATCTGGGGGACGGCGTTGAAGGCGATTTCGCGCTTCTGGGTGCCGCTCGGCTCGTGGCGGCCATCGAGTGCGGCCTTCGATTCCGTCTTCAGCCCTTCGACCGCAGCCGCACCGGCGCCAGCCACCGCCTGGTAGGTGCTGACGATGATCCGCTTGAGCGGGTTCTGCTGGTGAATCGGGAAGAGGGCCATCGCCATCGGCGTCGTCGTGCAGTTCGGCTGGCTGACGATGCCCTTGTGCCATTCGAGGTCTTCCGGGTTCAGCTCTGGGATGACCAGCGGCACGTCCGGGTCCATGCGATAGGCGCTGGAGTCGTCGATGACGAAGCTGCCGTTCGCCTGCGCGATGGGCGCATAGAGTTTCGAAGCGCTGCCGGAAGCCGAGAGGAAGACGATGTGGTCGTCCGCGGTGAAGCTCCGCTCGGTGGTCTCTTCGACCGTGATTTTTTCGCCCCGGAAGTCGACCTGGGTCCCGGCGGAGCGGGAAGTCGCAAGGAGGCGGAGGCGAGCAACGGGGATCTCCTGCTCGTCGAGAATCTTGAGGAATTCGCGGCCAACAATGCCCGCGCCACCAACGATGGTGATGTTGTAGGCGTTCACGCGGAAGGGCTCCGGTTTCAGGGATGATTTATGGTAGCCGCGCGGGCTCCGGGGGTCGATGCTGGCGGGCTCGCTTGCGCAGGTTTACTGGCTCGCCCGCGGCAATCGCGCATAATCGCAGCATGAGCAAACGCGCTACCGTCATCGATGAAGTCCAGCGTGCGCGGCGGACGTTGCGCGTGGCCCGCACCGGCGGGCGCATGTATATCGGCTACAAACGCACCCAGCGCGCCGTCCGCGAGATGACGCCCGAAGCGCGCCAGGCCCGCTGGGACCGCACGAACGAACGCTTCGCCGAGGACCTCTACCGGCTCGCGGTCGACCTTAAGGGCCTCTACATCAAGACCGGGCAGTTCATGTCGACCCGCTCGGACATGGTGCCCCCGGCCTATGTGACCTCGCTCTCGCGGCTCCAGGACCGGGTGCCCCCGCGCCCGGTGGCAACCATTCGCGCGACCATCGAGGCCGCCTTCGGCAAGCCGATCCGTGAACTTTTCGAATGGTTCGATGACCACCCACTGGCCGCCGCGTCGCTCGCGCAGGTGCACCGTGCGCGGCTGCACGATGGCCGCGAGGTCTGCGTGAAGGTCCAGTACCCGGAGGTCGCGAGCCTTGTGCGGCTCGATGTGCGCAACCTTCGAACGCTCGTCGGGCTGGTCGCGAAGCGCGAACCGAACTTCGATTATCGCGCCATCGTGAACGAAATCGGCGGCCAGGTGCCGCTCGAACTCGACTTCGAACGCGAGGCCGCGCTCACCAAACAGGTGAAGGCGAACCTGGCGCAGTACGAGGGCATCGTCGTGCCAGCGGTCATCGACGGTTACGCGCGCAAGACCGTGCTCGTGACCGAATACCTCGCCGGGGAGCGGCTCATCGGCAAGGACGGCATCGCCGCCTCGATCGCGGACGGCCCGGCAGTGGCGCAGGCGATCACCAAAGCGTTCGGCCACCAGATCATGGTCGATGGGCTCTTCCAGGCCGACCCTCACCCGGGAAACCTGCTCGCGCTGCCCGGCGGCAAGGTGGGCCTGCTTGATTTCGGGCTGACGAAGGAACTCTCGCGGGAGTCGCGCATCGCCTTTGCGCGGCTGGTGGTCGCCGCTGCGGACCGCAATCCGGCCGCCGTGATGGCAGCCTTCGAAGGGCTCGGTGTGCGCACCCGGAACGAGGCAAACCCGGCCGGCCTGATGGCCCTGGCGGACCTCTTCTTCGGCTCCCGGCCGGAACGCACGGCGATGGCGGGCAAGCGCCGCGAAGCGCTGCAGGCCTCGCCCATCGAGGCGATCCCGGGAGACCTCGTGCTTCTCGGGCGGGTGGTCGGCCTGCTGCGCGGCGTCTGTGACTCTCTTGGCGCGCCCCTGACGCCGATGCAGATGTTACGGCCGTTCGCAGAGCAGGTGCTGGCGGAGGAGCCGGATTCGTAGGAGATCGCGACAAACTACATGGGAAAATGCGTGCACATTCAGGCGGAGTGGATAGACTGGCGCCATCAAAACCGAAGGCTGGTAACGCCGTGCCACGACAGCGAAACACCGCCGCTCCCGCGGCCCCGGAGCAAGCGGCCAGCCCATCCAGGACGGCGCGACTCGGGGCGGAAGTCCTCGGCACGTTCATCCTGGTGCTCGGCGGCGCGGGGACGGCCATTTTCGCGGCGAACTTCCCGGAATCGCAGGCGAATACGCTCGGTGTCGGACTCCTGGGCGTGTCCCTTGCATTCGGCCTCACCGTGCTCGTCGCGATCTACGCCGTCGGCTACATCTCCGGCGGACACTTCAACCCGGCGGTGACCATCGGGCTGGCGGTTGCGCGGCGGTTCGGATGGAACGACGTGCCGCTCTATGTCGGCGCCCAGGTGGCCGGCGGCGTGTTCGCCTCGACGGTCATCTTCGCGATTGCTGCTGGCGGCCCGGACGGCTTCCTCGATGCTGCGCGCGACGGCGGATTCGCCTCCAACGGCTACGGCGACCATTCGCCGGGCGGCTTCAATCTGGCCGCGGCGGCAATCTCCGAGGTTACGTTGACCGCCGTGTTCCTCTTCATCATCCTCGGCATCACGGACCGGCGGGCCTCCGCGGGATTCGCGGGCCTGACCGTCGGGCTCACGCTGGCGCTGATCCACCTCGTCAGCATCCCCATCACCAACACCTCGGTGAACCCAGCCCGATCGATTGCAACCGCGATTTACGGTGAATCCTGGGCGCTGGAGCAGCTCTGGCTGTTCATCGTGGCGCCAATCGCGGGCGCGGCGCTGGCGGCAGTGGTACACCGGGCCGTATTCGAGGGAAACCAGGGGAAGTAGATTGTCAGGCGCTATCCCGTGTGCGACCGCTTGCGATGTGTCTCGATGATGCCTTCGAGCGCGTCTGCATCAGGTCACGCTCAGTGACGGGAGCCGTCTTGCTTCACGAGGTGTGCCAGGGCGCCCACGACGCTCCACTGGGTTCGGCGGAATGAGCGGTGACCCTCGCACAAACTTTCAGTAACGCGACCGCCATAGGGAGCGTGCCAGCCGCTCGCGCGGCATCCAGTCGCCCAGCAGCGGCATCTTACCTGCGAATCGAGCGGTTCGGTTGCCACGCCGCGGGCCGGACTGGGTTGGCTGACGTCGTCGTGGGGTGCCGAGTCAACCTGGCACGCACGCCCTTGGGCGGACGTGCTTCTGTTGGGTGACGATCATTTTACGCCGCCGGGGGCGTGTGAGGGCCGGTGCGCAGGCGGGGGTATTTCGCCCAGAATTCAGCGGCGGTCATGCCGTACCAGAGGACGTCGTGGTAGCGGCCGGCGGTGTAGTGGTATTCGGATAGGCGGCCTTCGAGACGGAAGCCGAAGCGCTCGTGGAAGCGCTGTGAGGGTTCGTTGAAGGCGTAGACCACGCCGCTCACGCGGTGGAAGCGCAGCTCGTCGAAGTAGTGCCGGAGCAGGAGTTTCAGGGCGTCCGCAGCGAGGCCGCCTCCGCGGAACGTCGGGCCAAGGTAGATGCCGTACTCGAAGTTGCCGTTCCGCTGGTCCGTCCCGTGGACGTTGATGTCGCCAGCGACCGTACTGCTCGCGAGGTCTTCGATCACCCAGAAGCCGTTCAGGTTCGCATTGTCCGGCTGGCGCTCGGCCTGCTCTTTCGCCCAAAGGCCGAGCCGGTGTGCGCTGCGCGGGATGTTCGCCTGGTACCCAAGCCGCTGGCCCTCGGAATCGACCTCGAAGGCGAGGAATTGCTCCGAATCACCGGGCTCCATGGCCCGCAGGCGAACGAACTCGCCAGTCCAGGCGTTTGCGGCGTCAGTCATCGCAGTTCTGCTCCCTTCGCAGCATCTGCGAGCCCGCCCGCAGCACCGAGTCACACTGTACCGCGCCACTGGGCCTCCATTCGAGCCGCCAGGATCCCCGAGTTTGACTCGAATGGCTGGCCGGCGAGGTTGTGCCGGGGCCCCCGACCCGGGGATAGCTCATCGTCCGAGGGCTGACCCTGATCTTTCGAGCTATTGGTTCTGTTAATACTTTACGCTGGGACAACAATCACTCACGCTACATTCCATGAAAGCGATTGTCATCGAGAAGCATGGTGGGCCCGAGGGGCTGGCGTACCGGGATGTCCCGGACCCCGTTCCCGGGCCTGAGGACCTCCTGGTCCGCGTGCGAGCGAGCGCCCTGAACCGCGCTGACCTCCTGCAGCGGCGAGGCAACTATCCACAGCCCGGCAAGAAGCTGTCATTCGAAATTCCCGGGCTCGAGTTCGCGGGCGACGTCCTGGCGATGGGCGATCGCGTGAGTGGCTTCGCCATCGGCGACCGCGTGATGGGGCTGCTCGCGGGCGGGGGCTACGCGGAACAGGTGGTCACCCACCACCGCCTGGCCGTGAAAGTGCCGGCGAACATGACCTGGGAAGAGGCCGGCGCGACGCCCGAGGTCCACATCACGGCGCACGATGCCCTGCTCCAGTGCGACCTCGTGGCGGGCGAAACCGTGCTCATCCACGCGGCCGGCTCCGGCGTCGGCGTCGCTGCGATTCAGATCGCGAAGGTCATGGGCGCAGGGCTGGTCATCGGCACCGCCGGAAGCGACCACAAGATCGCGCGGGCAAAGGCGCTCGGCATGGATGTCGGCGTCAACTATTCGAGCCAGGACTTCGCGGGCGAAGCCCTCCGCGCGACCGGCGACCGGGGCGTCGATGTGATCCTCGATGTCATCGGCGCGACCTACTGGGACCAGAACATGAAGGCGCTCGCCCCGCTCGGGCGGATGGTCATCGTGGGGCTCATGGGAGGCGCGAACCCGCAGGTGAACCTCGGCGTGCTCATGGCCAAGCGGCTGCAGGTGCGTGGCACCGGCCTCCGCTCGCGGCCGCTCGAAGAGAAGGGCGCGGCCACTCGCGCCTTCGAAAAGAGCGTCGTGCCGCATCTCGCCAACGGGCGCATCAAGGTCATCGTGGATCGCGTGTTCCCGCTGGCCGAGACTGCCGCCGCCCACTCGCACATGGAAGGGAACGCGAACTTCGGCAAAGTCGTCCTCGTCCCCTGAGCCTGCGCGCGGGCTGAGTTGTCGGACCCTCGCCCTGGACTTAGACCCATGCAGTTCGGACGCAGACGGATGAAGCGGCTCGCTGGCAAGGACATCCGAGGCCGGGCGAGACCCAAAGAGTGGCTCTCGCCCGAGATGTCCCTGCAGCCCCGACGTACGGTCGATAGGCTCAAGCGCGCTGGTTCGTGCTTCCCGTTCCTGGTGAATCGCCCGAACTCCAACGAGGTGAGACATAGTTTAGGAGGAGGCCATCCTCCAGCACTTCGCCACCTGGGTCTTCGTACGTGCAAAGCAACGAATACGACGAAGGCGTTGTGCCAGCGTCAAAGGAAGCGCTCGCTGGGTCCAGCGCCGGAGCGAAGGTGAAGCGTGCATTCGTCGCAGGCTCCGTGCGAGCTTGCTTATCCCCAGTCGTCGACTTCGGTAAGCGCTTCAGCGGCCCCCACTTGTCCGACTTCGCGCCGCTCAAATAACGCACGCGGATGCCGTGGGGGTCTGCGGCCACGCCCGGTCGAGTGTCCGGCAGGAGGGCGATACTCTGGAGTTCTCCCATCCGGCCGCCCTCGGTGACGCGGATCACCCCAACGCCCGGCGTATTGCCGAATGCCGCGTGTGCACCAGACTGCGGCATGGGCCCGCGCAGGGTCACGAACATCCGGTTGCCGCTGGGCGAAAGGTCAAAGATGTCGGGGGCAGGGTCACTGCTGAGCGGGCCGACCAGTGAGAATTGCTCAACGACGGTGTCCGTGGCGGTATCCACGACGGTGACGTCGTTCTGGATGCGATCGTTCACCCAAAGGTACCGCTTGTGCTTGGTCACGGCCACGCCGTGCGAGTCGAGATCGAGCGGCTGCGTGGACACCCTGGAGTAGACAACATGAGGTGCCGGCGTGTTCGGCGGAGTCCCGGCGAGGCGGAAGTTGCGCATGTCGAACGCGTAGAGATCGTGGCCACTAACGCGGCCGGGCAGGGAGCCGCTGTTGACGTACATCTTGTCGCCGACCTCGGCCGCGCCACAGCCCGTCCAGATTACCGAGCGGTCATACTCGGCAACGATTCGCATCGGTGTTGCGTTGTGGTCGAGGACGAACATCCCTCCCCCGCGCAGAGTCGCGAAGGTGTAGCGGTTCGATTCGTCAACTCGAGGGCATATCGGTGCATTGTCGTCCCGCAGGGGGGTCGTGCATGGCCCCCCGCTGGGCGTGGTGCAGCCCGCCAGGTCAAAGCTCGTCTCCAGCTGATAGGAGTCGATGGCATAGTTCGTCCTGATGCGGTGGAGTTTGCGACCGTTCTGGTCAGCGACAATGGCGTGCCGCTGGTCCGGCGTCGGCCAAATGGCATGCGCCTGCACGCCGACGTCGATGCACTCTACTGGAGTGCGTGTGGCGGCATGGAAGAACACGACGTGTCCCGTGACGACGAACGACACCAGGGCGTGAGTGTTGCCGCGGGGGCCAGTGTCGTAGTCGCCACCGTTGAAGGTGACCATGTGCGGGCGCCGCGGGGCGGTGCCGGTTCGTTCCAGGCAGAGGCTGCGCGTAGCACCGCCTAGGTCGATCACGGTGGGTTCGGCGGTCTCAGCGTTGGCTTCAAGGTCCGGGCCGGAATGGATGTAGAGCAGGCCACCACCGTCCGCGGTCGTGTCCTGCTGGTCGAGCGTCCACACCTCGAACGGCTCTTTGTCACTGGCGGCGCCGGCCGGAGTAATCGCGCCGTCCCGAAACAAGACGCCCGCAATCAACATTCCGGCCACAAGCACTATGCCCAGGAGTTTCAGACGAGAATGACCATTTGCTGCCATTTGCGATCCGTCCACTCAACAGTCCCTCGTCTCTCACGGAATTTGTGGCCTACACGTAGGAAAAGGCAGAATAAAGTTCGCAAGAAGAACCTGTCAATGAAGCGCGAGAATTGCGACAAGTTATACGGCGAGGAGGGGTGCGGTGGAGGCGCAATGAGCATCCGCCTGCACCGTCCACAACCCATAAACAACCATCAGGAACACCGAACGCCCCGGACCACCGAGGCCTGCACCCACTCCACCCACGGTGTAGACGGGAGGCCCCCCAGCCTACGCCGTGTTTGACACACACATCGCCCGCCTGATCATCGGGGCCGGCTGCTCAATTTATCGACAGGCTCCTAGCGAGCCTGCCAGACCGGCGGGCGCTTCTCGCGGAAGGCGGTCCGGCCCTCGGTCGCGTCCTGGGTGGCGCCGGCCACCTTGCGCATCGTCTCGCCGAAGCGAACGGCGTCCGCAAACGGCAGCTGCTGGCCGCGATGGGCCACTTCCTTGGTCGCGCGCACGGCCATCGGCGCCGAGAGGCAGAGCCGCTCCGCCAGCTTGCGCGCCTCGGGCATCAGGTCATCGTGTGGGACTACCTTCCAGGCGAGCCCCATCTCCTTCGCGCGCTGGGCGTTCACCCGCTCGCCGAGGAGGAGCAGCTCCATCGCATTCTGCCAGCCGACCTTCTTCGGCATGCGCACCGAACCCTGGATGGTCGGGACGCCGATGCGCACCTCCGGGAAGCCGAATTCGGCGCGCTCGCTGGCGATGACGAAGTCGCAGGCGGAGACGAGCGTGCAGGCGAACCCGAGGCAGTAGCCGTTGACCGCCGCGATGATCGGCTTCCAGATTTCGAGCCCATTTTCGAGCGACGTCATGGTCGTCTGTTCCCAGAACGAGGCAGCCGTGGCATCGCCAGCGCCGCCAGCACGGAGGTCGGCCCCGGCACTGAAGGCGCGCCCATTACCGGTGACAATGCCGACCCAGGCCTCCTCGTCGTCGCGGAACTGCGTCCAGGCGGCGTTGAGGTCGGCGCGAAGCTCCGCGTTAATCGCGTTCATGGCTTCGGGGCGGTTGTAGGTGATCGTGGCGATGTGGCCATCGCGCTCATAGAGGATAGTGCCGGGCATTCGTGTGCCTCCCGTAGAAAGTAGGCGAATTCTAGCGGCAGATGCGCTACGCGTCCGTAGCACCGAGCGGCTAGCTCGGGCCTGCCGGCACATCGCTGGACGGTCAATCTGATCATGCCGGGATGCGAGCACGACGCGCCGGGCGGAGGAACTCCGCTGCTCCCTGCTAGCAGCTAGTCGCCAGCAGCTAACTCGAAGAGTTGCAGGGTGTTGCCGTCGGGGTCGTGGAAGGTTGCGATCCAGCCGCCCCAGGATTCCTGCTCGGGTTCGCGTGAAAAGACGACGCCGGCCGCCTTCAACCGCGCGACCGCCCCCTGGATGTCGTCCACCGTGAAATTGACCATGATCCGGAGGCTATCGAGCGCCGTCCCGTGCACTTCTGAGTGCTCCGTGACCGTGAGCCGCACTTCGTTCCATTCGAAATTGACGAAGCCGGGTTTCACGCCGCGCGGGGTGAGCCCGAGCGTATCGCGGTAGAAGGCCAGCATCGGCGGGAAGTTTCCGGTGTAAATGAGGACCCCGGCCAGCCCGGTGAGTTGCGTCATGGGCGTATTGTACGTGACCGGGAGGCTCACGAATGGACAACGAACTCTGCTTCCAAACCGCGACCGAACTCGCGCGGCTGATTCGCAAGAAAGAGGTCTCGGGCGCCGATGTGATGCGCGCGCACCTCGACCAGGTCGACAAAGTGAACACGTCGGTCAACGCGATCGTCACACTCGTCGCCGACCGCGCCCTGGCGGAGGCGATCTCGGCCGACAGTAAGCGCGGCAAGAAGGGCAACAAAGCCGGCCCGCTCGATGGCCTGCCAATCGCGCACAAGGACCTCTTCGATACGAAGGGCATCCGCACGACGCGCGGATCGCCGCTCTTCGAGAACCACGTGCCAACGGCGGATGCGCTGATTGTCGCGCGGTCGAAGGCGGCCGGCGCGATCACCATTGGGAAGACGAACACGCCCGAGTTCGGCCTCGGTTCGCAGACCTTCAACACGGTTTTCGGCGCCACCCACAACCCGTACGACCTCACGAAGACCTGCGGTGGCTCCTCGGGCGGCGCGGCGGTCGCGCTGGCGACTGGCATGGTGCCCCTCGCCGATGGCAGCGACACCGGCGGTTCGCTGCGCAATCCCGCAAGCTTCTGCAACGTGGTGGGGCTGCGCTGCTCGCCCGGGCGGGTCCCCGGCGGCACGGGTAGCTGGTCTCCGCTGGGCACCTCCGGCCCGATGGCGCGGAACGTGACCGACCTCGCCCTGCTCCTGAGCGTCCTGGCCGGGCCGGACCCGCGCTCCCCCTGGAGCATCGAAGAGCCGGGCGACCGCTTCCGCGCGCCGCTTGAACGCGACGTCAAGGGAATGCGCATCGCCTGGGGCGTGGACCTCTGCGGGCTGCCCCTCGAACCGGCGGTGCGCGAAACGGCAAACGCCACGCGCCACCTCTTCGAGGACCTTGGCTGCGTGACCGAAGACGCCTGGCCAGACCTATCGGGCGCGAAGGAGGTGTTCGAAGTGCTGCGTGCGGTCGGTCTCGCCTCGGGGCCGCTCGGCACGCACGTCCGCGACCACCCGGAGCTGGTGAAAGAGACCGCGCGATGGAACGTCGAGCAAGCCTACCGGCTCAGCGGCGCCGATATCGTGGCGGCCGAGGCCGCGCGTGGTGCCGTCTTCCTGCGCATGGTGGCGTTCATGGAGCAGTTCGATGCGCTCGTGCTGCCGGTGAGCCAGGTCGCGCCGTTCTCGATCGACCAGGAGTACATCACCGAGATCGATGGCGTCGAAATGGGCAGTTACATCGACTGGATGCAGGCGTGCTCGCTGATTACGGCGACCGCGCACCCGGCGATCTCGGTCCCGGGCGGGTTTACCGCGGACGGGCTGCCGATTGGCATCCAGGTGGTCGGGAAGTACCACCAGGAGTTCCCACTGCTGCAGCTTGCCTATGCGTTCGAGCAGGCGACGCGCTGGGGCGAACTGCGGCCGGCCATCGCCATGTGAGCGCGGCTCAGTCGTTGGCGCGCCCGAAATCAGCAGCGCGGCTGCGCAAGGACTGCGCGGGATGCCGCGACTCGTGCCGCAGCCGGGGTCCGGGTGCTGTGACAGGACTGGCACGCACTCGCGTGGGCGCTTCTGTTTGAGCCTCGCCGGCGCCAACAAATCAAGAGATGCCGGGCTTCGGACACACAAAAAAGGGTGACCGTGATTGCGGCCACCCCATCTTGTTGGGTGTTGCGAACCGGGCCGAAACATCGGCCCGGCGCTGAGGATTAGCTCTTGCGGCGCGAGGACGCGACCGTCGCTCCAGCAGCAACCGCGAGGGCTGCGGCACCGAAGACGAGGAGCCAGTTGGCGTTGCCGTCGTTGCTGCTCGAACCACTACCAGTGTTCGGCGGCATCGGCACGCGAACCGTGGCGGTGGCCGTCGGCGGCACGGTCGTGGCCGTCGAGGTCGGCGGAACCGTCGTGGCCGTTGCGGTTGCAGTCGGCGGGACAGTGGTGGCGGTGGCCGTCGGCGGAACCGTCGTGGCGGTCGCTACCGGGGTGGTCGGGGTTGCCGTCGGCGTCTCTGGGGTCGGCGTGGGCAGCGGCTCGAGGTCGTTGAAGCCGTCGATCTGCCAGACTTCGCCGAAGAGCGTGGTCACGAAGGCGGTGTCCCCGTCGATATCGAGCGAGGTCGCCTGCATGAAGCCGGTGACAATCGGAATGAGGTCGCCATCGGGTTCGACGATGAAGATCGTGCCGGTGAACGGCGCGGCGGGCGGGCCCTGGCCAACCTGCTCGTCGCCCATATTGAGGGCGTACATCGTGCCATCTTCGCCGAATTCGACGTCGATCATGTTCGCGTAGCCGCTGGCAATCGGCGTCGCCGTGCCCGATTCGACATCGAGCGAGGAGATGATGCCCTTCTCGGCGGTGTGCGGGTAGCTGCCGATTTCGGTGTAGTAGACGTCGTCGCCATCGACGGCGGTGCCGGTCGGAACGACGTTGTCGAAGGCGGCGATGAGCTCGACGTTGCCATCGAGTTCGGCGAGGAGCACGTAGTTGTAGTTGCCGTCGGTCACGATGAAGGCATCGTCACCATAGGGGGTGAAGGAGAACGGGTTGCCACCAGGCGCGGCATCCGGGAAATCCGGGACGTTGTCGTCGTTGAACTCGTGGATATTGGCCACGAGCGTGAGGTCGCCATCATCTTCGACACGGTAGATGCCGTTCGGATAGTCCGGGAAGCCCGAGGGAGCGCCCTGGCCGGTGGTGAGGATGTACATGACATCGCCAATGAAGGCGACATCGATGACGCCCGAGCCGGAGCCATCGCCGAAACCGACCGACGGGATACCGTCGACAGCCACGGTCTTCACGCCGGTCACCGGGTCGATGCGACTCACCTGGCCGGTGAAGCCGTTCATGAGAATGGTGCCGTCTGGCAGTTCGAATTCGGTGTCGCCGCCGATGCCGGCTTCGGCGACATAGAGGGCGCCGTCGGGGCCGATAGCCGCGCCGATCGAACCCATGAGGTTCTCGGCTACCAGTTCGCCAGCAGTCGGGCCAGGGCCCTGGGCGGCGGTCGAACCGCCGAGACTAAGCAGCCCGTAGGCGCCGAAACTCAGCGCTGCCGCCGCGACGAGCAATGATCGTTTGAACAAAGAGATTCCTCCACATATTCCTAGACAAGCTTGTAACCGGACGATAAAGAACGGTTGATGAACGTTTACCAGCATCAAGGTTCTTTTGTCTACAGAAATCATTCTTCCGGGGGATGCGAACTCAATTTGTAACGTGGATCACGTTCTTGGACCCGGGGCGAAGGTCGCGAGGGAGCCTGCGAGCCGCCAGTGCGACCTACGCGAGGTGTTGTTGGATAAGCGCGGCGATGGATGCAGGTCGTTCGTGCGCGAAGGAGTGACTGCCGCCCGGGATCACTTCGAGACGGGCGACCGGGAGGACCGCGGCGAGCCGTTCGCCGACCGCCAGCGGGCTAATCGGGTCGCTATCGCTCCAGAGCAGGAGCGTTGGCTGCGAGATGCGCGGAAGGTCTGCCGTGAGGTCTGGCCAGCCGGAGAACCGCGCCATTTCGACGTTGGGGAAGTCGCGCGCATAGGTGGCTCGCCAGTTGCTGGCGCCAAGGGAGGAGACATCGAGGCCGCCGGAGGTTGCCGTAAGGACAATGCGCCGCACCCGGTCCGGGTGATCGAGGGCGACCTGCATGGCAATGGCGCCGCCCATCGACTGGCCGAGCAGGTCCACGGGCCCGTTGTCGAAGGCGGCCACAACCGTTGCCACGTAATCAGCGAATCCTTGGACGCCGGGCTTTGCCGCTTGCGTGCCGAGGCCCGGCCAGCCGAGATAGGTCTTCGTCCAGGTCTCCGGCAGCATTTCGCCGAGCGGCCGCCAGAACCCGGGGTCGCCACCGGCGCCGGGGAGGAAAATCAGGCGTCGATTGATGCTGGAAATGCCGGCCACGCTGCATTCTGGCAGGAAGGGTGTTGTTCCGAAAGGCAAATCGCCTGTCGAACGTGAAACTCGGCGGCCGGGTTTACTGCCAGCGCAGGAGGAATGCGCCGCCGGTGTCCGCCGCTTCGATCCGGATGGACGAGGACGCATACCTGCTTGGCGCCTCGATATCGAGCTTCGCCGGCTTGTCCGAAGAGCCTTCGCCCACGAGTTGCTCGCCCACGAACACCTTCACGCTGCCCTGGTAGTCGATGGTGAACTCCCAGGGGCCCGGGCGGTCGGCGTTGAGGTCGGCGGCGACAATGACGCGCCACTGGTTGTCTTTCATGTCGGGGAAGGGGGCGGCGCCAAAGCTGAGGTTCAACGACTCGATGGCATATTGCCCTTCGGGAATCGCACCGCCGGTGGAGGAGACGGATTCGTAGCGAATCTGCCAGCCGTCTGGCGCATCGATGCCGATGGCCGGGAGGGGTGTGGGTCTCGGAGTCGGCGTGCGGGTGGGCGTCCTGTTCCGGTTGGGGTTGGCGGCCGCGGTGCGCTCGGCGATTCGCTCCTCGGCGGCCCGGGTCTCGGCCTGGTCGTCGGGTCGAAGCAGGGTGACGGAGACACCGGCAATCACGGCAACAGCGAGCAGCCCAAGCGCGACAATTTCGCGGGTGCCAAGCGGACCAATGCGCACGAGACTGTCTCCTCTGCCCGTGCAACAGCGTATTCGACCACCCGGAGTTCATGCGACCCACAGAGGGGCCGGGCTTTGCCTGCTCTGAACTAGCCGGGACGCGCTGCCGCAGCTTCGCGGCGCAGCCTGCCAGTCACGATCCGGAGGTGGATAAGGCGAAAGGTAACCGTCAGCGCGCTGGCTGCGGCGAGGATAATGAGCGTCCAGTAGCACTGGCCGGCAATCGTGCCGATGGCCGCGACCAGCGAGCGGACATCGCGGCTGGCCAGTCCGAAGACCGAGTCGTTCGAGCCTGCGAGCGTCGGTGTGCCGAGAAACGAGGCTTCGATCC
>JBBSKE010000049.1:0-13914 GCA_038256595.1 Tepidiformales bacterium
CCCCGCCTTGTAGCTGAGCGGCTCGAGCAGCCGATCGGGCAGCAGCTCCACCTCGTGCGTCCATCGCCGCCGCTCCGCGTCGACGACGCGCAGGTACACCGACCGCCGGCCGAGCGCGGCCGACATCAGAACCTGGCGCGCGGCCATCGTCTTCGCATAACAGTTCTTGCATCCGGGACTGACCTCTGTGCAGCCGACCACCGGGTTCCACGTCTCGTCCGTCCACTCGATCGTCGTCTTGCTCATGGGTCTTCCTCCAGCAGCTCCAGGTGGATGATCGTCTTCGGATCGTCGGTGTCGTCGGCCAGGCGCTTGTCGGCCATCAGCTCAATGACCCTCACGTCATCGCCATTGCACGGGCGTGGTCCCCTGAGCCACATGTCGTCGAGGCCGACATGTTGTCGTCGGTGTCGTCCTGTTGCCAGATCCCATCGACGGCCAAATCCTCGACGGCCTCCACCTGGTCGAGCTCGAGGTCGAGCGCCACGAGGGTAGCTCCGAGCTGCTCGACCAGGTCCTCGGCAGGGCTGCCGATGACCTGGTCGCCACCGTCGCCACGCAGGAGCATCACAATCCGCTCCAGCTGCCGCATCCAGGGCCCTTGCCTCGGCTCCCCCGCAGCCTCGCAGAGCTGCTCCATGATGGCCTCCGCGGCCGTATCGGCGGCCCGAACGGCCGTTCATTCCGCGGTAGATGACGACCACCTCGGCTCGGCCGGTCTCGACCGCCGCCGCCGCCATGGCGACGAGAGCTGCGCCTACGTTGCCGGCCTGGCTGACCTCTCCGAACCACTTCAGGTCGGGAATGCCAAGGTTCGCCGCGACTTCGCCCGGATTACTCGTGTCTACCGACCAGCGCAGGAGGCCATCCACATCGTGCGGTTTCAGGCCAGCATCCTCTAACGCCGCGGTAACCGCCTGCAGCGTAAGAACCAGTTCGGACCTGCCCGAATTGCGCGAGTAGTCGGTTTCGCCAATGCCGACGATGGCCGCTTGTTGCAGAGAAGTGCTCATTCACGTTCCTTTTTGAGTGCTGGTGTTCAGATGGCTTTCGCATCTCGCAGGGCGAGAATCTCGGGCCAGGTGTAGCCGACGGACTGGAGGATCTCCTCGGTGTGTTGCCCGATCTCCGGCGGCGGGCCCTGGATGGCCGGAGGCGTCTCGCTCATCTGGACCGGCGGGCCAACCACGGTCATCTCGCCGAACTGGGGGTGGTCCATCTTCTGGAGATAGCCATTCGCCCAGAACTGCGGATGCGCGGCGACTCCCGGGTAGTCCAGGACGGGTGCGTGCGGCACATCCGCCTCACTGAGCACGTCACACCACCACTGCTGGTCATGCAGCAAGAAGAGGCGCTCAAGTTCGGCGACCAATTCGGCCTTATGGCTGGCTCGAGCGAACGGCTCGCGGAAGCGGTCGTCGGTGGAAATCGTCTCGTCACCCGTCGCCCGGGCGAGCCGCTCCCACATCGCCTGCGTGTTCGCGGCGATCGCGACGAATCGGCCATCGGCGCACTGGTAATGCGTGTAGGTCGCGCTTCGGCGCGGTTCGAAACCCGGCTGCACGCCCGTGCCGAAAAAGATTGTTAGCGGCCGCTGCTGCAAGGCGAGCATCGCACCAATGAGCGAAACATCGACGTGCTGGCCCTTGCCGGTGCGCTCTTTCGCCACGAGGGCGGACACGATGCCATAGGCGAGCATCATCGCGCCGATGCTGTCGGCGAAGCCTCCGATCAGCGCCTGCGGAGTGAGCGCTGAGCCCCCGCCCTGCTCCGACATGACTCCGCTGAATGCCTGCGCGACGTGGTCGTAGCCCCCGCGCTGGCCCCACGGACCCTTGCGGCCCCAGCCCGACGCAGAAGCGAAGATGATGTCGGGCTTCAGCAGGCGAAGGTCTTCGTAACCGAGGCCCCACGCTTCCATGCGGCCGGGTCGAAAGTTCTCAAGGACCACGTCCACGGTCGGGATCAGCTTGCGGATGACTTCCTGGCCCTCGGTCGTTCGCAGATTCACCGTGATGCTTCGCTTGCCGCGGTTGTTCGCCTCGTACATGCCAGAAAAACCGCGTGCGTCGGCGCCCTCGCGCGACTCGCCTCCGGGCTCCTCAACCTTGATAACGTCAGCGCCCATATCTGATAGCAAGACCGCGGCAAACGGGCCCTGCTGGATGCGGCCAAAGTCCAGGACACGAATGCCGTGAAGGGCGCCGCTCAAGAAGAGGCCTCGTCCGCCCAGGGCACGGCCGAACCCCAGCGGTTGTGGTGGCTCGTCTCCGCGGTCGGGCGCCGGGTGGTCGGTCCGAAGTTCCCACGCGGCTTTCCGAGCGGAATGCAGAAATGAAACCCGATCTCCTCGGGGACGTTAAACAGCGCCCTGAATTCATCCATCACGCTGGGATGCAGCGTGGTAGGCACGGACCCGATGCCGAGGGCGCGGGCCGCCAGCATCAGATTCTGGGCGCAAGTCACCACCGAGTTCGCAGGCCCCGGCGGCTCCGACAACACGAAAATCACGAGCGGGGCCTGGCCGATCTCGTTAGCGAGGCGCATGGCCCCGGCATACTGTGTCTCGCCCTCGGGCACATCTTCCGGCCCGTTCCATCCGAACTGTTGCT
The DNA here is from genome assembly GCA_038256595.1 of Tepidiformales bacterium. Lineage (GTDB taxonomy): Bacteria > Chloroflexota > Dehalococcoidia > Tepidiformales > Tepidiformaceae > JBBSKE01. The sequence goes on from JBBSKE010000049.1 coordinate 2,613, forward strand.
TGCGCTTCGCCCACCAGGCGGTCTTGTAGATCTCGCCGAACTTCGTGAGCAGCTCGCGATCATCGACGACGAGAAATCGAGCCCACTGCTCGTTGCCGCCACTCGGCGCCTTCGACGCTGCATCGAGTATGAGCTTCACATCGCTCATTGAAATGGGGTCGGGCCGGAGCCGGCGAATCGCCCGCTGCGTGAACATCGCCTCCCCGAGGGGCATCGAAAGACGCTCCGCCGCGTCCTGGATCTGCTGCAATGGGTCGGCCATTTTCTCTCTCTCCTTCTGCCCGTCCAACGAACGAGGGGTCAAACTTTGGATGTTCAGGTTGGTTCAGTCCCGCCATTCTGAGTCACGGAAACATTGTTGACAACAACTATTCCGCTCGGCCAGTATTGGCCCGCCAACTGGCGGAGGTAGAACAATATGCCATCAACGTACTGGACAAAACACCAACAGCGCCTGACGCGGCGGCGATTGCTCGGCGGGTTCGTGGGCACAGCTTCTGGACTTGCCGGGCTGGCATTAACCGGCTGTGGTGGCGAAGACGACGCAACCGTCGAGTCGTTGGCCACCGCGACACCGAACACGACCACAAACACCACTCCCGTGAGCAGCGATCCCTTCGCCGGCGCGAAAACTGGCGGCACGCTGCGAATGGCAATCGCAGCAGATCCCCCTTCGTTAGACCCGTATGCAACGAGCAACGCGATCACCAAGAGCAATGCGAGCTACGTGTATTCGCGGCTCTTCAAGTTCAAAACAGCACCCGGTCTGGAGCAGTCGAAGGTCGTACCAGGCCCGGATATGGCCGAATCACTGGAGTCATCCCCAGACGGCCTCGTTTGGACAGCCAAACTCAGGCCTGATGCGAAGTTCCACAATATCGCTCCCGTGAACGGACGGCAGATTACCAGCGACGACATCCGATTCTCCTGGTCGCGGCTGATCGACGATAAGCTCGGTCAGCGTGCGCAGGTGGAGTTCGTCGTTAAGGTCGAATACCCGGACCCACAGACGATTAGATTCGTGCTCAAATCGCCGTTTGGCGCCTTCCCGAACATCCTCGCGGACACGACGATGCTGGTGATCCAGCCGACTGAGGCCGAGAGTCAATATGACCCGCGGACCATCCAGATCGGCAGCGGACCCTGGATGTGGGAAAAGTACGAGCCAAATGTGCGCATGCAGTACCGAAGAAACCCCGACTGGGCCGGGCAGAGTGCGCCGTATTTCGACATGGTCGAACTATCCGTCATCCCTGAATATGCGAACCGTCTCGCCCAATTCCGGTCGGGAAACCTGGACTCCGCCACCGTGGAGCCCCTCGACCTGCTCGACCTTCGCAAGCAGATTGATGGGCTGAGGTACACCAGTGACCTCTCGCCGTCCTCCAGCATCATTTTCTTCGACAGCAACCCGGAATCTCCCTGGCAGAAGGATGAGCGCATCCGCCAGGCGATCTCGATGGCGACCGATCGCAATGCACTGACTGAGCTGGCGTACGAGAACAAAGCGCTTGTTGCAGCCGGCGTCGATGCACCGATTCGATGGAACAACGTCATTCCCGTGGGCCATCAGAGCGTGTGGCTCGATCCTCAGGGACCGGATGCAGGACCGGGAGCGAAGTTCTTCCAGTTCGACGTTGCGGAAGCGAAGAAGTTGATTTCCGCCGCTGGAGTCGAAGGCCTCAAAGTGAAGTACCAGTACTCGATCAACGCCTACCCGAGGTCGTTCGCGAGGATCGCCGAAGCATTCATTCAGTATCTCAGCCAGATCGGTCTCGATCCGACCCTTGATATCCAGGACTATGCGACCACCTTTGGCCAGACGCGTCTCGGCAATTTCGAAGGCATCGCCATGGGCATCGAAGCGGCATTCCCGGAGCCGGGTGGACTGCTGACGAGAGCATTCACGGACAATCCTCAAAACAAGGGCCGCATCAAAGACCCGAAGCTGTTGGAGCTGACACTAAAACAGCGCGGAGAATTGGACGTCGCAAAGCGTCGCGAGATCTTCTACGAAATCCAGCGGTATCACGCCGAGAAGATGTACTACGTCCCTGGCCAGTACGGCGCGGGACTCTCATGGACTGCTCACCAGCCCTGGATGCGGATGGTTTCGGAGGTCCGCTCAATTCCCGGCGCAGCCGCGAGTCCCTCCGAGACAATCCCGTACTTCTGGAGCGACCGCTCCTGATTCCTGGTAGCAGGCAACAAGGCGCTCTGCGATCGATAGACGGCTCACTCCGGGTATAACTTGCCCGGAGTGAGTTTTACCGCCCAACATTGCATCGGTGACCCAGGCACCTGACCCGGCAATTCCAGCGCGCAAGAAACAGGAACGATCGCAGCTTTCCACCACGCGCCTGGTTCGTGCCGCCGCCGAACTTCTCGTTGAAGTTGGCTACGAAAAAATGACGCTTGCAGCTATTGGAAAGCGTGCTGGCTACAGCTACGGCCTGGTCACGCAACGATTCGGCTCCAAAGACGGCTTAATGTGGGCCATGGTCGAATCGATGATCGTCGATTGGTCCCGTCGCCCTCCGAGGCGCAACGCGGCGACATCACTCCTTTCGCAGTGGCGGCCAGTCCTTGAGGGCCTCCGCGCCAGCGCCGCCAAGGATCCGGTCTCGTTGCGCGCGCTCTGGGCCGTCATGTTCGAAGCCGTGAAGCCCGGCACCACGCTCAATGAGCGGGTTCGAGAATTGCACCGCAACCAGCGCGAAGGCACTGCACGGTCCATTCGCCGCGAGATTGAGTCCGGCCGCATACCGGCAGATTTTCCACCCGACGCCACGGCCGCCATCCTCATCAGTGTTTTGCGAGGCCTTGCATACCAGTGGCTCCTGGACCCGGAGTTCGACTACGACGCAGCCGTCGAGGCCCTGGAACTCCTGATCGCGCGCCTGACCGACTCGCCGGATGCGGCGTCGAATCGGTCAGATGATGTCCTGGGAAGCGCAGCTGCATCGATGCCTGAAGTTGAAGCCGACGATGAGGACGCAAGCAGCTGAGTTCGCCCCACCGCGACTTGCCCGGTGACGCGTGACAATCGCATGAGTCCGCCAGCCAGCTCCTCGACCACTAGTCGGTGGCCGTGACGACGGTCTAGCTCATGTTACTGGACTGCGTCTTGGCCACGAAACGAGACCGCGTGTTGCCCTCCTCGAAAGCCCAACTGGGCGTCCGAGTGCTCGTCGTGCCAATCGACAGCTTCCCGGTGAACGGTGGCCTGGGGTAGTCAGAACTCACGCCGCCGGCCGAATTCTCGCCATCCCCTAGGGAGTTCCCGCGCCCAACATCAGGGGCTTCTCACCCTTCTTCTCACCCCTTCTCCACCCCGCTGCGGGAGTTCCGAGAATACGAGTCGACATTCCCGCCAGTTACCTTCAGATCACTCAAAGCCTCGGAGGCAGGGATGCGAAATAGTTCGGCGTTCGCGCAAGTCATGGAGCGGTGGAACCAGCTCCCCCGTTCGCGCCAGATCGCGCTCGGCGGCATCGTTGCCGGCGCCGTGGTTGTCCTCTACTTCGTCTTCATCGCCTCCGCCTCGCCGAACATGGTGGTCGCCTACCAGGGCCTCGCGCTCGAAGACAGCTCCCAGATCGCCGACCAGCTCGAAAAAGAGGGCGTGCCCTACGAGATTCTCGGCGGTGGCAGCCAGATTGCCGTCCCCGCAAAGCGCGTCGCCGAGGTTCGCATCAAGATCGCGGCTGCCGGGCTGGGCGCGACAGGCGGGACCGTCGGCTTCGAAATCTTCGACAAGACCAACTTCGGCGCCACCGATAAAGATAAGGCCATCAACTTTGTCCGCGCGCTCCAGGGCGAACTGACCCGCTCGATTAACACCGTCGAAGGCATCGAATCCAGCCGCGTGCTCCTTTCGATGCCCGAAGACGCGCTGTTCAAAGAAGACCAGGAGGAGCCGAAGGCCAGCGTCGTCCTCAAACTACGCGGCAACACCGAACTCGACAAAGAGCAGATCCGGGCGATTACGAACCTCGTCACGAGCTCCGTCGAGGGCCTGAAGACGGCCGGGGTCACCATCATGGACGACCGCGCGGCCGTGCTCTTCGATGGCTCGGCCTACGATTCTCCCTTCGCTGCCGGGGCCAGCGCCACCCAGCTCGACCTCCAGCGCCAGTACGAAAAGGAACTCCAGTCGAGTGCCCGCGAGATGCTATCGACGGTCGTTGGGCCGGTTCGCAGCAACGTCACCGTGCGTGCGGCGATGAACTTCGATGCCGTCGAGACGCTCCAGGAGGAGTTCGCCGAGACCCCGACCCTGCGGAGCTCCAGCACCACCTCCGAGACCTTCAACGGCACGAATCTCACCACCGGCCAGGTTCCCGGCACCGGTGCGAACGGCGGCGCCGACATCGCCGCGCAGACCGGCGCGAACGGCGACAGCACCTACACCCGCACTGAATCGACCACCAACAACGACATCTCGCGCACCACCACGACGACGGTGAAAGCGCCCGGCGCGATTGAGCGGCTGAGCGTCTCGGTCGTCCTCGATGAGAGCGTGACCCAGCAGCAGGAGCAGGCGATTCGCGGCGCCGTTGCCGCAGCCGTCGGCCTCGACCAGACCCGCGGCGACCTCCTCAACGTGGTCCGCCTGCCCTTCGACGTGAGCGTCACGGATGCCCTCGTGGTCCCGGCGCCGAACGGCATGCAGCAGTACCTCTCCTACGTGAAGCTGCTCATCCCGGTGCTCGCGGTCGCGCTCGCCTTCGTGCTCATCATGCTCCTCCTCCGCTCGCTCTCGAAGCGCCAGCTCGCGATGCCGCAGCCGTATCTCGCGACCGCGCTGGCCGGCGCTGGCGGCCAGCTGATGCCGGGCGACCTCCTGCATGTGCCCGCCCTCGAATCGCCCGGCATCGTCCAGAACGTCGATGCCGCCGAAGAGCGCGTGATGCGCCTCGCCGATAGCAACCCGCGCGCCGTCGCCGATGTTGTCCAGACATGGATGCGGGAGGACGACCACTAAATGGCTATCCAGGGCAAGCTCACAGGCCGGCGCAAGGCCGCCGCACTGCTCATCACGCTGGGGCGGGACCGCTCGGCCGATATCCTTCGTCACCTGAACGACGAGGACATCGAGCGGCTCACCTGGGAGATCGCCGCAATGGGCGAACTCCCGGCCGACCAGCGCCGCGAAGTGGTCTCCGAATTCCAGGAAGCGGCGATGGCGGGCGATGTCATCGCCCTCGGCGGCCTCGACTTCGCGAGCGAAGTGCTGCGCATGGCCCTCGGCCAGGACAAAGCCTCCGAGCTGATGGACCGCCTTTCCGCATCGTCGCCGAAGGTGCCATTCGGCTTTTTGCGGCACCTCAACGTGCAGCAGCTCGGCAACTTCCTCGGCGGCGAACACCCCCAGACAATCGCCCTGCTGACCTCGTTCCTCAGCCCCGACAAGGCCGCGCAGGTGCTCTCCAGCCTCGAGCCGGAACTCGCCGCCGAAGTCGCCCAGCGCATCGCCACGATGGAGCGCGCCAGCCCGGATATCGTCGACGAGGTCGAATCGGTGCTCCGGCGCAAACTCAGCGCCGTTCTCACGCCGACCCGCCAGTCGCAGACCGTCGGCGGCATCGACGTGCTCGTGAACCTGCTCAAGCAATCCAGCCGCATGACCGAAAAGACGATCGTCGAAGCGCTCGAAGAGAACGAGCCCGACCTTGCCGACGAGATTAAGAAGCGCATGTTCGTCTTCGAAAACATCGGCGCACTGGACGATCGAAGCATCCAGCGCATTCTCCGCGAAGTCGATGTCCGCGATCTGAGCCTCGCACTCAAAGCCACGCCCGACACGGTGCGCGAGAAGATCATGAAGAACATGTCCTCCCGCGCGGCGGCCATGATGCGCGAAGACATGGAGGCCTCCGGTCCCGTTCGCCTCCGCCAGGTCGAAGAAGCGCAATCCCGCGTTGTGGACGTAATCCGCAAGCTGGACGACGCCGAAGAGATCGTGATCTCCCGCGGAGGCGATGATGAACTCGTTGGCTAAAACCGGCGGCTTCTACCGGGCCGCCCACGTGACCACCGAACCGTTCGATGACTCCGAGGAGGTGGTCATCATCGGCCAGGGCATTCGCGCCCAGTACCACGCTGCCGGGACGCTCGCGACCATCCCCGCGCTGGTCGAAGCGGCCGAACAGCGCGCCGCCGAGATCCTCCACGAGGCCGAGGCGCAGGCGCTGCTGCTCGTTCGCACGGCCGAAGCAGGTGCCGAATCCGTGCGCGCCGCCGCCTACCGCGAGGGCTACGAAGCCGGCGCCGGCGAGGGCATCCAGGCCGCCAACGAAGAAGTGGAGTCACTCCTGGGCTTCGTCCGGGCAGCCTGTGCCGATGGCGTTGCCATTCGCGACCAAGTGGCGGCGACCTCGATGGCATTGCTCGCCGAATCGGTCGCACTGGCGACCCGCCGCATCGTTGGCGAGTGGTACGACGCGGACCCGAACCGCACGGCCGCAATCTGCAGCGAAGCCCTCCGCGCCGCCTCCGGCCAGGAGATTCTCTCTCTGCGCGTCCATTCCTCGGTTGCGAACTATGTCCAGGCGGCGCTCGGTTCGGCCGGCAGCTACGTGCAGCCGGATGACGCGGTCGAAATTGGCGGCTGCCTCATCGATCTCGCCTCCGGGACGATCGACGCGAGCCTCGATACGCGCCTTTCGCTGCTCAAACTCGGGCTCCGGCATGCCGCTGGAGGCGCCGAATGAGCGCGGGGACCTCGTTGCTGCTTGAAGCCGCCGCCGGGAGCGAAATCTTCCGCCGCACCGGAACCGTCGCCGGGACCATCGGCGAAATGGCCATGGCCTCCGGGATCAACCTTCGCCCACACGAACTTGCTTATGTGACTGGCCAATCGGGCCGCCCGCTGGCCGCCGAATGCGTGCGCATGGCCGGTTCGAACGCCTACCTGACGATGCTCGACCGCGGCTCCTTCGCAATTGGCGCGCGAGTCGAGGCCGCCGGACGGCTCGCTTCGGCCCCGGTCGGCGCGTCGCTCCTCGGGCGCGTGCTCGATGGCATCGGACGGCCGATGGACGACGGCGGCCCACTCGTCAACGTGCGCCACGTGCCCATGCACGCAGAACCACCCTCGCCGCTCGACCGCGAGCCAATCTCCGAGGCGATGTATACCGGCGTCCGCGCGATCGACGGCTTCCTCACCTTCGGGCGCGGCCAGCGCGTCGGCATCTTCGCCGGCTCGGGCGTCGGCAAGAGCACGCTCCTCGGCATGGTCGCGCGCGGCACCCAGTCGGACGTGACGGTCATCGGGCTCATCGGCGAACGCGGGCGCGAAGTGCGCGACTTCATCGAACACGACCTCGGCCTCGATGCCATGCGCAACTGCGTCATCGTCGCCAGCACGGGCGACAACCCGGCCGCCATGCGCCTCGCCGCCGCGAATACGGCCACCGCCATCGCCGAAGCCTTCCGGGCCGAGGGCGCAAACGTCCTCCTGCTCTTCGATAGCCTCACGCGCGTCGCCATGGCCCAGCGCGAGGTTGGCCTCGCAGCCGGCGAACCGCCGACGACAAAGGGCTACCCACCGTCCGTCTTCAGCCTCCTGCCGCACCTGATGGAGCGCACCGGCCCGGCGAAGCACGGCTCGATTACCGCGATCTACACCGTCCTCGTCGATGGCGAGGACATGGACGAGCCGATCGCCGACCTCGCCCGCGCGACCCTCGACGGCCACATCGTGCTGAAGCGCTCGCTCGCCAGCGCCGGCCACTACCCGCCGATCGACGTGCTCGGCAGCGTCTCCCGCCTCATGTCCCGCGTCGCCGATGCGGACCACCAGGAGGGCGCCCGCCGGATGCGGCTGCTCATGGCCGCCTACGAAGATGCCCGTGACCTCATCAGCATCGGCGCCTACGTGCGCGGCGCGGATGCGAACGTCGATGAAGCGGTGGACCTGATGCCGTCGCTCCAAGTCTTCCTGCGCCAGGCCGCGAACGAAATCACCGACCCCGCCCAGACCGTGCAGGTGCTCCAGCGCCTCGCCGGCGTCGAGGCGGATGCCGATTCGAACCAGGAGGAGAATGCCGATGTCACTGACACCGCAGCGTTTGAAACGGTTGGTTAGCTACCGCGAGCGCCTCGAACGGCTCCAGGAGCTGGAGCTCGGCAGGGCCAACGGGGCCCGCCTGGAGCGCGAGGCCGCCGTCAACCTGGTCGCGCGCGAAAAACTCGATTACCTCCACTCGGCCCTCCCCGCGGGGGCGCTCGACCTCGCGCAACTCGTGGCGAACCAGGCGTATTCGGCCCGGCTCGACCGCACCCAATCGGCCCGCTCGGCTGCCCTTCGCCATTCGGACCGCCTGGTCGACGAGGCGCGCGAGACCCTCCGTGCCCGCAGCCGCGATCGCAAGGCGATGGAGCTGCTGCTGGACCACCGCCTTGAAGCCGACCGCCTCCTCGCTCGCCGCGTAGAAGCGAAGCAGCTCGACGAGGCGGCAATTGCCCGCTGGACGCCGCCAACCGGCGCGAAAGGATTCTCCGCATGAACCCCATTGGCGACCGCTCGGTCGGCACCATCCAATCCTGGCTGACGGGGCTTTCGCAGCGCGGCCAGGCGATTTCGAACAACATCGCGAACATCGACACGCCCGGCTACATCCGCCAGGACGTGCCCTTCGAAACGAGCCTCCGGCGCGCAATCGGCGGCCACGGCGCGAACCAGCTGAGGACCACCGACAGCCGCCACATCACCACTGGCGGCGCTGCCAGCGGCCAACTCGGCCTGCAGACCGCCCAGCACCTCACCGGCTCCCGCGCCGACCAGAACACCGTCGATATCGACCAGGAGATGGTCCTCCTCAGCGAGACCCAGATGCGCTACCAGGCCGCATCGAGCGCGCTGAGCACGAAGATCGCCATCCTTCGCAACGTCATCCGGGGCTAAGGAGCCACTGGCGGCTAGCGGCTAGCTGCTAGCAACTCTCAGCACCCATTACTCAGCACTCAGCACTCAGCACTGAGTCCTCAGTCCTCGTCACTCACTATTCGGAGGTTCGTCATGGGACTCATCAGCGCCATTCACGCCACCACATCCGGGCTCGCCGCCCAGCGCGCGCGCATGGACGTGGTCAGTTCGAACGTCGCGAACGTCGATACGACGCGTAACGCCGAGGGCACCGGACCCTACAAACGCCAGGTCGTGCGATTCTCCGCGACCGACGGCGCCACGCCCTTCTCGAACATCATGCAGCGCATGAGCAACACGCCCACCAACGGCGTCATCGTCACCCAGGTGACCGAAGACAACACGAGCCCGACGCGCTTCGTCAGCGACCCCTCGAACCCGGATGCGAACGAGCAGGGGCTGGTCGAAATGCCGAACGTGGACCTCGTCACGGAGATGACGGACCTCACTTCGGCGAACCGTTCCTACCAGGCGAACGTCACCGTTTTGAACGCAATTAAGGAAATGGCCCTACGCGCCCTCGACATCGGCAGTAGGTGATTCCCGCACCCGGTATGGGGAATTTGGAGGCAAAGACATGGAGATTGGACGGATTCAAGGGGTAAGCCTCGGTGGGCAGACTAATCCTGTAGCCGCTGCAAAGCCGGCCGCCGGATTCGCAGACCTGCTGGGACAGGCCGTTGGCCAGCTCCAGTCCATTTCGACGAACGCCGACAACAAAGTCGCAGCCATGGCAACCGGCAAGGATGTCGAACTCAGCGATGTGATGTTGTCCCTCGAAACCGAAAGCCTGGCCATGAGCCTCGTCACTTCGGTCCGCAACAAGGCCGTCGAGGCCTACCAGGAAGTCTTCAGGATGCAGATGTAATGACTGTCGTCATGCAGGCCGCGCCAACCGCAACCGGGAGCCTCCCCGGCGCCAGCTCCCCGTTCGCGAACCTCGCGGGTGGGCAGGCGGCCCCGGCAGAGGGTTCGCCCTTTGCGGCTGTGCTGCTCTCGCTTGCGAACGCGCAGGCGCCGGCCACCCCGGCCACTCCGCCAATCGTCGTGGCACTCGAACCGCCAGCCACGGCGGCAACCATCGACTCAACTTCAACCTCAACCTCAACGCCGGCACCGGCCCAGGCCTCAACCGAGACCATCGAAGTGATTCTTCAGGAACCGCTCGATGGCCAGGGCGAGGAACAGGAACCGGCAGCACTCTCCGCCCAGGCGGCACTGCTCGCCAACCAGACCGTCGCGCCTGCCCTCCCGCTCGAGACATCACCACTGCTCGAAGCGGCCACCTCCGAAGAGATCAACGCCATCGCCGCGAACGGCGCCGAGCCAACCGTCGTGGTCAGCCCCGACGCGCTCATGCCCGCCCTCCCGGGGATTCGCGACGAAGACGAGACGCTGCGCACGAATCGCCCGTCGGTGCGTTCGCCGCTCTCAGCAGCCGAAACCGCTGCCAGCGAGGCGAAGGTGCCCGAACCAGCGCACAACTCGAGCCTCGGCGACGTGGTCGGACGGCCCTTAACCACTCCTACCGGCTCGAAAGACGCCAGCAATGAACTCGGCCGCGTGACGCGTTCGGCCGAAAGCACAATGGAAATTCCAGGCGTGGTCCGCTTCGACGGGAACGCCAGCTCGCAGAACCCGGTGGCACAGCCGGCCACCACCCTGCCTCTGCCGCCCGCGGAGACGGACCCAGCCGCCAGGATTTCGGTCCTCTCGACCTTCGCCAGCAGCCAGGCCACAGCCACCAGCCCGGTGGCCGCCCAGGCCGTCGCGAACGCCGCCGGGAGCGAGTTCGACCTCGAACCTTCCAGGTCCACCCCAAGTGTGGACGACCCAACCAGCACTGATGCCGTTTCGACCGCGATGACGCCGCCGGGCCCCCAGGCCGCGTCCGCCACCGAACCGGTGACCAACGGCGATGCCGCCGCACTCGATGCCATCGCCTCGTCCGTCGCCGGGGAGGCAACTGCCGCTCCCGGAGCACAGCCAACCGTAACTCGCGAACCCGCAGACGAGACCTCCCCCGCCGGTCCGTCCGAGGCTCGCCCGCCATCGACCACACCCGCGAATCCTGCCGCGCCGGCCTCGGTCGCCGCGCCTGTTGCTCCCGGGACGCCCGTCCGCACCGATTCCGCCGCCGGGGCTTCTGCTCCTGCTGCGCCGCTGCCTACGAGCGAACCGGCCATCCCGCAACCATCCGTGGCGCAGGTCGCCCGCACCGTGCTCGAAGCGATCGAGTCGGGCGGTGGCGAAGCCCGCCTCCACCTCCAGCCGCGCGAACTGGGCGACGTAGTCATCCACGTTCGCACCGTCGGCGACCGCGTCGAAGTCATGGTCCAGGCCGAACGCGCAGAGGCGGTCAACGTCCTC
>JBBSKE010000050.1:0-13890 GCA_038256595.1 Tepidiformales bacterium
CGGCATCCTGGCCGAACTCGGCTACACCGCCGAGGAGATTGTCGCGATGCACGCGGATGGCGTGGTCTAAAAGCCTACTCGGCCGCGCGGCGCATCATCATCGCGCTGCGCCTGCTCCGCGCTACGACTTCGCCGCGCTGGTTGATGCCACGGTGCTCGAAGATGACGACCCCGCGGTCCGGCCGGCTCTGGCTTTCGCGCTTCGAAAGCACCTCGGTCTCCGCCGTGATCGTGTCGCCGATAAACACGGGCGCCGGGAAGGTCGTTTCGTCGAACCCAAGGTTGCCCAGCGTCGTGCCAAGGGTCGTTTCGCCTACCGAAAGGCCGACAATCAGCCCCAGCGTGAAGATGCTGTTCACGAGGATCTGCCCGTGCTGCGTGCCCTTCGCGAATTCCGCATCGAGATGGAGTGGCTGCGGGTTCATGGTCAGCGCCGTGAACAGCAGGTTGTCCGTCTCGGTCACCGTGCGCGAGGGCTGGTGCCTGAAAGTCATGCCGGGTTCGAGTTCTTCGAAGTACTTTCCGGGCATCGTAGCCTCCTCGCGAATCGTCGCCGCGCGAGCATACACGCCGCCGCGCCTACGTTGACCGCCAAATCGCGCCTGAGCGAGCATCTCAATGGCCTCTCTAATTCGACGGGGTGATTGGCGGGGGCGGTGTGTTCGTCGGCGTCGGCGAAGGCTCCGGCGGCGATGTCGGAGTGCTGGTCGGCGGCGATTCGGGCGTGCTCGTCGGTGGTGGCGGCACCGGAGTATTGGTTGGGACCGAAGTCGGGGTACTGGTAGGCGCGGGTGTCGACGTGGGTGTCGCAGTCGCAGTCGAGGTGCTCGTCGGCGAAGGCGCTGGCGTGTCGGTCGCGGTTGGTAGCGCGGTTGGCGTGTTTGGCACTGGAGTGTTCGTCGAAGTCGGCGAAGGCACCGTGGTGGCACTGGGCGTGGCCGACGCGGTCGAAGTCGCAGTCGATACGCTGGTGCTGGTGCTGGTCGAAGTCGCGGCTGGAACGGCCGTCGGTTGCGGCGTCGCGGCTGCCACGATGGTTGCCGTCGCTGTTGGCGACGGTGTCGAGGTGGCCGTTGCAGCCAATGTTGGTGTTTGCGACGGGGTCGCAACTGCCGTCGGAGTGGCCGCCGGGCCGGGGTTCGCGACCGCATCGACAATGACGAACGGCCCAACGTGAACCGCGTCCGTCCACCGGTCACCGCCGCGTGTTCGCAGATGGAAGTACCACTCGCCGGGGCCGAGGCGTGGGCTGCGCACTTCGGCCACATCGCCCGCGAGGTCATCGACGGCCGCTGGCGTGCTCTCGCGCTCCCGGTTCCAGGCGACGGCGAACGCATCGGCGCCATCCGGCCGTCTCCAGGTCAGGACCACGATCTCCGCGCTCGACGGCACCGCCGGGACGTGGCTGAGGCTGCGAATGTCGCCCGGGTTCGCGACGTCGGCGGGCTCGTCCGGTCTGGAGGTGAGCATCCACCCCAGCATGACGACGACTGCCAGCCCCGCGAGCGAGAGCAGTCCGATGCGCGCATGCCCGCCCGTGAGCAGCGAGTGCCCCTGCGGCGGCTTCGTCCCAAGCCTGGACTCGATGCGCGCCCAGGTCGCGACTTCGAGCCGTCCAGGGAACGCGACCGGCGCGAAGCTGCCGAAGAGGGCCACCGGCGACACCAGTTTCCGCCGTGTCTCGCGGCAGCGTTCGCAGGCAGCCGCGTGTTGCGTCACGAGGCGCTGACGTTCGTGCTCCGAGATGGTTTCCGGCAGCGAGTCGAGCATCGCATCGAGGCGTGGACACTCACGCCGGCCGCTGCGCACGAGGACCACCGCGGCGACCGAATCGGCCATCGCCTGCCGGAGCCGCGTCAGGCGGGTGTACACCGCCCCCTTCTTGAGGCCGAGCGCGTTCGCGAGTTCGTCGGCGTCGAATCCCTGGCGCACGTGAAGGTCGAGCAGGGAGTAGTCTTCGGGAGAGAGTGCACAGGCCGCATCCCAGACGAGTCTCGCCGTCTCGTGGTCGATGGCGGCGAGGGCAGGGTCGGCGTCGCGGCCCGGGTCCGGCAGGGTGTACGCCCCGTGTGCTGGCTCGTCCGCCTCGTTCCCATCCATTGCGACCTCCCGGGGTGCGCGCCGCACATGGTCGATGGCTCGGTTTCGCGCGACAGAAAAGAGCCACGAACGCACGCTGGCCTTGTTTCGGAGTCCCGGGAGCGCTTCCCACATGGTTATGAACGACTCCTGCACGATGTCCGCTGCTGCGCCGCTGTCGCGCGTGGTTCGAATGACGAAGTCGTAGAGGGGCCCCGCATGGCGCCGGTAGAGCGCCTCGAATGCGGGCTTGTCCCCGCGTGCAGCGCGATGGGCCAGTTCCTCGTCACTCGTGCCAGCGGCTGTGGCGGCGGATTCTGCCAGCATGGGAGCTCCTGTCGATCCATTCTCCGCTCGCCGTCAAATGCGCCAGGCGCGACGGACTATCACGTAGTGCTGCTCTCCGGCGAGACCGTCCGGCCCGGAGACGCGGAAACGAGTGGCGGCCGCATTCTTGGGCCGCCACTCGCCTCGGCGCAACTAGTTGGCTACCGGCGGGAGCGCAACCGGGTCCCTGTGGTCGTGCTTCGGGTTCTTCGGGTCGATATTGTTGCCTTTGGCCTCGAGCCGGTCGCCCTTCGAAATGACGTGCATCGAGAAGCTGTGGTTGATCGAACCCTTGCCCGCGGGCAGGGTCATTTCGAACTGCAGGTCGCCTTCTACGGCGGCATCCGTCGGATAGATTGCGATGTACTCGACGCGAACTGTCGTTTCGTGCCGGCCAGAGCCGCAGAGGCGGGATTCGTCCCAGCTGGTCACTTCGAACTTCTCGGACAGGGGACCGACTGCCCCCGGTTGTTGTGGTCCGGTGCCGGCAGCGAGCGCCGCCTGGAAAATGCCGATGCACAGCTGCTTCTTCGCCGGTTTCGGGCAGTTCCAGCTGATGGGAACGTCCACCACGATCTTGACCCGCCGCCACGTCTTGTCGACAACGCTTGTCTCGTCGCGGACGATGGTCGGTCGACCGTTGAGCTTCACGTCCGTCTCGCAGCACGTGTGCGCCGGAGGGCCATCCTCGTCGGCGGCAGCCACGACTTCGGCGTCGCCTGCGAGTTCGGTGGCATCGGCGACTGCATCGCCGGGAGTTGTCGTGCGGACGGGTTCGATTGCGGGTGCGTCGCTGGTTGCGATGGTGGGGCCGTCGGCGAACGCCACGCCCGCTGCCGACAGCAGCACGACGATGGCCAGGGTCACAGCCACAGCGGGCCGGACCAGGATGGGACGAAGAGACGAGTGAGCCATTGCGATTCCTCCAGAGAGTGGTTGCACATCAGGTGTGCTATCCATTCGACGAAGGAACGCGAAAAACCTTACAGACGATTTTTGGAGGCCGAATTGCTGCCCGCGCATGGGTCCGCGCCGGCGGGCCAGCGGGCCAACTCGCAAACGAAAAGAGGCCGCTTTCGCAGCCTCTTCGCCCGGGGTTGAGTCGCGGCCAGGTTAGCCCGCGGCCGCCAGGGAGATAGAGACCTGCCCATCGACTACCTCTACCGGATAGGTCTGGATTGGGTCTTCGGCTGGCCCTGCCGCCACCGCGCCGTCGGTGATCTGAAAGACGCTGAGGTGACACGGGCAGGTGATTTCGGTGCCTTCCAGCGTGCCGTCCGAGAGCGAGCAGCCCATGTGTGTGCAGCTGTCGTCAAATGCGTAGAGATGGCCGTCCACGGTCGCCACGGCGATCGGCTTGCCTTCGACGGTAAACAACGCTGCGGTACCGTCCGCGATTGCGTCTGCCTCGCCTAATAGAGTCAAATCACACCCCTTTGCACGGTGGTTCAGTCGCGGCCCTTCGTCATACCGAAAGAGCTCGGAAGCGTCGTACCCTGCCTGGATCGAGCAAGTCTCGACGGCTTGCTAATAGGCAGCCAGGATCAGGTCGATTCCCGGCTTCAGATACTCGCGCCAGGCGCTTTCGGTCTCCGTCGAAGCCTCCGGGTCATGCTTGGCGATACTCTCAAGCAGGCTCTCCAGCCAGAGGCCATACAGGGCCGGGCCAATGTTGTAGCCCTGCCGGTTGTGGGTTTTGCCCACGCTTTCGAAGACGTTCTGCGCTCGCGGGTCAGGTAGTTGGAATCGAACCATGATGGTCACGGTGGAGCGAAGCAGTACCTTCTGCCGCTTGAATTCGGTGTTGGCGAAGAGGCTCCGTACCTCATCCGACTTGCCGAGGAACGTATCATAGATCGAGTCGTAAAACTCGGGTGAGTCGCACCGTGCGAAGCTTGCCTGGACTGTTTCAACTGCACCCAACGGTAAGGTCTCCTTGAATTGGCTGACCAGGCTTCCGCCACCCCGCGGGCCCAGTATGGAGTCGCGAGGTCGAGTCATCGAGGCGAATCCGGCAGTAACGCTCAGTAGCCTCGTGAGTGTGTCGCAGCACTGGCGCGAAGATACACGGACTGAGGACGGTGGTAAAGAATCAGAGATTAAATTCAGGTGCCAGGAGCGAGCGGCCGCGTGTTGTGCGAACATCCCCATCCGGGAACGCCCTAGTCAAGGGGCATCAATCGGCCATCGATTACACAGATGCCGAAGTTGAACGCAGGGCAACGCCGGCCCTCGAACATTCAAATAGCTGGTAGCGCGTAGGGGATTCGAACCCCTGGTCTCCGCCTTGAAAGGGCCGTCGGAGCCATCCCAAACCGTCCCATCCCGTCATCCGGCGTCTCTTTTCAACTCAACAGGTCGCTGCGACATCCCGCCCGGTCCCATCCAGTCCGCCCTTTTCGGTCACAGATAGGTCACGGCGGGTGCGACCGGCGACGCCCTCGATGCCGGGGGACGACGACAAGCTTGAGAACTGAATCCGATCATGGCTGACCCTTCCGTCTTCCCTCATGGTTGATTGGCGATCACACCCGGCATGACTCTGGCGACCTGCGCCCCCTGCCGGACATTAACTCTGGCGATTCACACGCCCATCGCCACTTGGCATTTCCGGAACAAACATCGGCATGTGTGTTTGAAAGCGGCCAAGTTCCGACTCTGCGATTGCGAATTGAAGTGTTGCTTTCAGTCCCCGGCTGACGCACTGCGTGGCCACGCCACGCGTGGACTCCTAGGCGTTGGAGGTGCTCTCCCGGTAGGCCCCAGGGAACGACAGTCTTGGGCGCTACCGCCGCCTCAGAGACAGACAGCCTCCCGGACCAGACGAGCGCCCGGATTGCCAGGGGCGCGAACTCCCCTCGAACGTGTGCGCTTTTTACGACTCCTTTCGCGTCTTTGACGATTCTGACCGGGCTATGAGCGTCTGCAGCGACCTCATCCGGCGGGGCGCGCGAGGATTCCCTGGAGTGCCAATGTCGCGAACTCCGCTCCTATTTCGGCTGGGCCAGCTCGCCCATCGGGGCGGTACCACTGGGTAGCCCAGTTCAGCATCCCCAGTATTCCGAGGGTGGTCAAACCGAGATCGATGTCGGCGCGGAGAAGACCTGTGCTGACTCCTGACGCGAGCAGATCCCTCCACCTTTCCTGGTAGCGATTGTGGAGGTCTTTGATTTCTGCCAGCTGCTCAAGCGGCAGTTCGAGCCGTTCGAGAAGCGAGATCGAGAGCCGAGGGTACTGATCATGGATTACGGCAATGTGCGAGATCACGGCCTGTCGGATACGGTGCTCCACCGGCCCATCAATCGCAGAAGCGTCGTCAATTGCCTGATTAGCAGCCCGGAGCGGTTCGACCGCGATTTCGTACAATAGCTCCTGCTTGCTGCGGATGTAGTGATACAGGCTTCCTTTGACTATGCCGAGCTCGCCGGCGATATCCTCCACGGTGGCCGCGCCGTAACCGCGGCGACGGAACACGAGGGCAGCGGCATCCAGGATCTCAGCGCGTTCCCGTGCGCGGCGCACCGTAACACGCCGCGGGGGATTGGAACTCTCAACCATCTGCATCACTTTATGCGATTGTCCCGTTGCGCACTGCTGCGTCACCACGTCTGCGGTGGATATCCTTGAATTTCATTCGAATCGTGGAAGCACTCTCGTCTTGAAGAGTTCGATGGATTTCATGTTGACGGAGTGGGGAATGAGTCCGTTAAACATCCAGGCGAAGACCCATTCAACGGGCGTTTGCTTGATGAGCGTCTCCAGTTGCCGCGTCACGGTCTCGACCGTTCCGACGAGAAGCGTGCCATTGGCCAGCATCTGTTCGGGCGTGGGGGCCGACTGGCCGGGTTCGCGCAGCACATCGCCAAAGTGGAACGGAGCGAACCAGGCAGCGCCGCAGAACGCGGCCCCGTGCGCCCACCAGCGAATCGCTTCTTCGTCGGTATCGCAAATAATGACGTCGCGCAGAACGCCGAGACCCTGGCCCCGGGCAAGCTTGCGGCCAGCAAGGGCAGACTCTTCCTCGTAGACGTCGTACAGCTGGTTTTGGAGCGGAACGCGCATCGCCGGGAGAATCGCCGTCACTTCTTCCCGCGCGCACCAGCGAATCGTGTTCTGGCTCGATGCGAATGGCTGGAAGATCGGCGGATGTGGCTTCTGTAGTGGTTTTGGGACGACTCCAAGCGCGCGCACGATGTTGTTCTCATCCACACCGGCGCCGAAGCGCCGCGTCGCTTCGATATCCCACGGCGTCCCTTCCACGGGAATCTGCCAGTACTTACCACTGTACGACATCATGTCTTGCGTCCATGCGGCCTTGATGATCCGGAAGTGCTCTTCGAAGGCAGCACGGTTGGCGGCATCGATTGCATCATGCTCACCGGGAGTTGCGCCGTGTATCCCGTGCAGCTGTTGAGCCATGGTGTCTACCCAACGCCTCTGGTAGCCACGGGCGAAGCCGGCGTTGGCACGGCCACCGGACATGTGGTCCAACATCGCGATATCTTCGGCGACACGGATCGGATTCTGCGCCGGGAGAACGATTCCAAGCTGACCGACCCGGATGTTCTTCGTTTGCATGGCGACGTAAAGGTCCAGCAGCACCGGGTTATTAGAAAGTTCGAATCCTTCAACATGAAAATGATGTTCAGTGAAGGAGATGGAATCGTACCCGAGGGCATCGGCGAGCTGTGCCTGCGCGGTGACTTCGCTGAGCATTTGCTGGTAAAGCTCAGGACGAAGACCGGCCATGCCTTTTTCCACGTCTTCGCGGCTTCCGACACCCGGGAGATAGAAGAGACTGACTTTCATAAATTCCCTTAACGGCCTGTCGCCCATTGACGACCTACCGTTTGGTTGATAAATTTCCGTAAATTTTCAGTAATCTAATCCGGATGCGCTTGCAAGTCGAGCGTTTTTCCGCCGGAGTCCCCCATTGCAGCGGGAAATCTCCCTGTTCGGCTCGCAGGCACGCGTCGATCCGTATCCGCTCTATTCGATTCTTCGGGAATCGCAACCTGTCTATCGTGAGCCGGACTTTGGCACGTACGCACTGACGCGTTACGAGGACGTCTATGAGGTGCTCAAGGACCACGAGACATATTCGTCAGCGCAGGGAATATCGCCCGGCATGCGTTCATCGAGTTCGATGATGTTGTCCATGATCATGACCGACCCGCCGCGACATTCCCGTTTGCGGTCGTTGGTGAACCGGGCGTTTACACCGCGCGTGATGGCTCAGCTTGAGCCGTGGCTGGGGACGCTGGTGGACGAGCTAATCCGTACGTTCCCCGAATCGGGAGAAGTGGAAGTGGTCACCAATTTGACCGTTCCCTTGCCCGTCACGGCCATTGCCCGCGTCATGGGCATCCCCGAAGAGGATGGTCCGCGCTTCAAGGAGTGGTCCGACGCGGTCGTCGGCGCCACCGACCGGATGGTCGCCGACGCGGATCGGTCGAAGGTGTTCGAGATGATGCAATACTTCGGAGCGACCATTGCCGCCCGGAAAGCCTCTCCCGGCGATGATTTGATGAGTACCATAGCGCTTGCGGAAGTCGACGGGGAACGCCTGACCGACGCGGAAATGCTCGGCTTTTGTTTACTCCTGCTGATTGCCGGGAATGAAACGACGACGAACTTGCTTGGGAACGCGCTCAACGTGCTGGCGAGGCGCCCCGACCTCTGGGAGGCCATGCGAGCGGACCCGTCCGTCATCCCCGAAGCTTTCGAAGAAGCGCTCCGCTACGAAAGCCCCGTGCAGGCTCTCTTTCGCACGACGACTCGGGAGATCGAGCTTCACGGCGTAAAAATGGAGGCCGGAGCAAAGGTGGCTGTGTGCTACGCCGCGGCCAACAGGGATTTCAGGGAGTTTCCCGACCCCGACAACTTTCGGCTGGACCGTGGACTACTTGGCCACGTTGCGTTCGGGTACGGAATTCACTATTGCCTCGGCGCGCCGCTCGCTCGGCTGGAAGCCAAAGTGGCCCTGGAGCGCCTGACAGCACAATATGCCTCCATTGCGCCGGGCGGGACGCCCGGGCAACGCGTGCACTCATCGATCCTTAGTGGCTTCGAGACGCTGCCGCTGCGCTTCTCATGAATCTGCACCGCCGCCAGCGGAGGTAGCGGACCACGCCCAGGCAAGCATGAGACCATTGGAGGACGGTGTGGGGCGGTCCGATCCCGCCCCCATACTGGTATACGGCCTACCCCCGCTCGCTTTTCAAGATATGGACAACACAGACTGAGCCAGCGCCCATCATGTGTGCCAGGCCGATCTCAGCGCCCTCCACCTGCCGCTGACCTGATTCGCGCCGAAGCTGCTGGGTGATGTCCCAGATTTGGGCTAGACCTGTAGGCCCACCCGGGTGACCACGGCCGATGAGCCCACCGTCGGTAGAGAACGGGATGCGTCCGCCGATCGACGTGGCGCCTTCGGCCACAAGGCGGTCACCCTCGCCATCGGGACAGATGCCGAGGAGCTCGTAATACATCAGCTCTTCGATCGGGAAGGCATCGTGCACGTGGACGAGATCCAAATCCCCGGGTCCAATTCCAGATTCTTTGTAGGCCAGGTTCGCCGTAATCCGGGTTGATTCCGACGGACCGACCACGGCTCCCAGGAAGATATGGCCAGGCTGATACACCTCTGATTGCATTTGCGAGGCCATCACACGCACGAGGGGCCTGCCGTTGGCCAGCTTCAGCGCAATTTCCTTTGTTGCCACGATCGCGCCGGCCGCTCCGGCGCCGGCCCCGCAAGCCATCATCGCGGTGTGTGGGTAGGCGACCATGGCCGAGGCGAGCACTTGCTCCGGCGTCACTTCGGCCTGCGCCTGGCGTTCGGCATACTTGTTGAACCGGGCATGGTTCCAGTTCTTGGCGGCGATTTTTGCGAACGTCTCCACCGTCGTTCCGTTGTCGTGCATGCGACGAACCGCCCAGAACGCGAAAAAGGCGGCAGGAAGCAGGCTCGCCTCCATACCGGCAGGACGGTTCATAGCCGGGCGCCCGCCACCCATGGCCCGGAGTTGCCCATCGAAACCGAGGGCCATGGCCGAGTCACAAGCCCCGCCGGCCACTGCGAGAACCGCTTCCCGGAACGCTGAGGAGCCCGTGGCCGACGCGTTCTCCACATGGACGACGGGCACCCCGGTGAGCCCGAAGTCCTTCGCGAATGTCACGCCCTCCATCATCGTCCCGCCGATATAACCGTTGTACAGGTAACCTACCTGGTCGAAATCGATGCCCGCGTCGTTCATCGCATCCATGCCGGCCGTGAACGCCATGTCCCTGCGGCTGGCATCATGTTTGCCGAACTTGTGAATTCCAACTCCGACGACGTAAACAGGCCTGTTAAGCATGACTTCCATCCGTGGTGATCGCCCGGAAGGCGATCGTACAAATTGCGTTTCCGCCGGAATCGGTACCAACCTGCCGCGTGACGAGCCGCACGGGCATTCCGACTGTCCAATTACCCTCCGTGCCGTCCAGAAGGGCCTGGATGCGCACTCCTTCCGGTAGGTCCACCTGCGCGGCGCCGAATCCGCCGCTGGCGTCCTTTTCCTGGCTACCCATGTTGGGCATGTAGACGAAAGTCCATGAGTAGATTTCGCCGTGCGTCGAAAGCTCACAGTCTTCCACCGCCTGGAGCGTTATCGGACAGCGTTTGCGGCGGGGCCAGAAGTACGTCTTGGCGGCCGGGCTATAGGAGCCCAGCAGGATCGGCGAACCATCGGGGTCATGCGGGATACGGAAATATCCCTCTTCCACTGGAAGGCGCGTTGGCATGGGCAAATGAATCCTTTCTGCGTCAAGCTCGGGTTTGGAGTGTCGCTCGGCGCGAATTATAGGACTGAGTCGTCGTAATCCATTCGGATGTGGCCGGCCGCTTTGAGGCGCTCGTACTCATCGTCGGAAACGCCGAGCACCGTCTTATAGACATACTCGTTGTGCTCACCAAACGCGACGGGAGGTTGAACGATACGCGACGGCGTATCCGGAAAGCGATAGAACGGAGTCATGTATCGAAATGTTCCAACGTTGTCGTGGAGTTCATGCGGCTCATAAAGACCACGTGCCTGGACGTGCGGGTCGTCGAATGCCCGGGAAACTTCGAGGACGGGAGCACATGGAATTCCGAGACTTTGCAGAGAATGGAAGAGGTCGTAGTCATCGTGCTCTTTCGTCCATCCACCTAGCGCGTTGTCAATCTCATCGTGGGCGGCAAGGCGTCCGGCATTGGTCTGATAGTCCGGTTGTTCTGCCCAGGCCGGCGAGCCCATCTCCTTGACAAGGGCCTTCCATTCCTGGTCGTTCGTGATTGCGATGCTGATCCAGCGGTCCCCTCCATCGGCGACGGTTCCCGGTGAGCGGCACGGATAGACACCAGCCGGGGCGATGCCCTGGACAGAGCGGTTGCCCGTGGCCTCGCTCAACCGTCCATTCAGCGAGTAGTCCATGAACGCCTGGTAGAGCATTCCCGATGCGTTTTCGGCTTGCGCCAGTTCGATGAGTTGTCCTTCACCAGTCTTCTTGCGATGCCAGATGGCCATCATGACGGCAAGGGCCCCCTGTGTGGCGCCGATGTAGTCTCCGGAAAAGATAGCGCTGTTCTGAGATGGATCGAGGCGCGAATAACCGCGGAGCGCCGTGTGTCCCATCACGCTTTCCAGGTGGACACCAAGCGCTCGAGCGTTTGCGTATGGCCCCGCGGAACCATAAGCGGGCATTCGAAGCATGATGATGTCCGGACGGATCGACTTGAGCCAATCGTAGGTAATCCCAAGGCCTTCCATCGTTTCGGTGGCGTTGTTTTCCACGAGTACATCCGACCTGGCGACCAGCCGGGCAAGGATGTCCCGGCCCTCTGGCTGCCGGAAATCGACCGTGAAGCTCTTCTTGTTGCGGAATATCTGAACCATCGTAGGCGAGTAGTTCCAGTGCCGCGGACCGGGGTCAGAATTCGGAAAGCCGCCGCGCATGGCCGGGAATCGGGACAAGAGCTCTTTCGGGGGAGCGTGGCGTGAAGCGCCTCGCGTCATGGGCTGAAGCACGAATGGGTTTTCGACTTTGATCACTTCAGCCCCGAGGTCACCAAGAAGCGCAGTCGCGAACGGCCCGGCCCAGACGACGGCAAAGTCGATCACTCGGAGGCCAGCGAGCGGAAGGTGGCTCATGATTGAATCCCCAAGACGCCAACCGCTTTGAGCTGTTCAATCTCCCCAGCCGAATAGCCACTCTCGCCGAGGATGCTCGCTGTGTGCTGGCCAATCAGCGGGGCAGGGAACCGCAGCTCCCAGGGGCTGGCTGGCATGGAAAAGGGCCGACCCGGCATTGTGAACGTGCCCATTTGCGGATGGGTAACCTCCTGGAGGAATCCGCGAGGTACGAAATGCGGGTCGGTGCAAAGCTCTTCCACCGTGAACAGTGGGCCACAAAGCACTTTCGCCCGCCGGGCTTCCGACCAAATCTCGCGCTTTGTACGGTCTGCAAGCCAGCCGTAGAAGTGGCCGTTAAACTCGTCGACCAGTTCTGGATTAAGCACGGCGCCCGGCGCTGTCCATTTTGGTCCGTTGAACCATTCCGGGTTTCCAAGCATGTCCGCAAGCCGATCGAGCCTCTGCGAGGCCGCCGTGAATTCGACCCAGCCGTCCGCGCACGGGAACGTGCCTTCGGCCAACGAGTTGCCAGAACCGCCGCTGCGAAACGACCTCTTTCCCGAGAACTCATAGGCGATGGCCGTCGCGTGCCTGCGGTCATTGCCTCCGAAGTGGCTATCGGCGATCGAGAAGTCCACATGTTGGCCGATCCCCTGTTCAATGCCCACCATCAGCGCGCCCAGGATCGCCGTGGAGGCCGCGGCGCCGGATTGGATGAGCGCCGCCGTCCCGTACATCTTCACCGGCTCGCGGTCTGCGATTCCCATGGTGTACATCTCGCCCGCAAACCCATACAGAGTGAGGTCCGTCCCACGATAATCACGGTACGGGCCCGTTGCGCCAAAATTGCTGATTGAGACGAGTGGGGCCGCAGGCTGAGCATGGTGGATGAACTCCCAGCCAATTCCGAGCTCATCCATCGTCGCTGGAGTGAAGCTTTCGACCACGACATCGACCTTGCGGCAGAGTCGCTCGAATACCGGCGCGGACGCCGGGTTCTTGAGATCGATGACCAGCGAGCGTTTGTTCGTGTTCAGATAGGCGAAGCTCCCGCTCCGTTCTGGATCGGGCACGTCACCCTGGAACGGGCGGAGCCACCGGCCAGGCTCACCGCCAGGCGGCTCGATCTTGATAACGTTCGCGCCGAAGTCGGCGAGGAGCTTTGTTGCATACGGGCCGCACACCATCTGCGTGAGGTCCAAGATGGTCATGTCAGCGAGAGGTCCAGGCACGTTTGGTTCCTTCCCGATCGGTAAAAAGTTGGGGGCCGGTCTCTGACGAATTACGTCGTCGCGGTCATAGTGCGGCCGAAAGCACGATTCGTTCAGGTGACCGCCGCGTTCGCCGATAGGAGCACCTTCGACATGGCAGCTCTCTGCGCAAGCCCGGTGAGGTGTTGCGCCGAGCCCGTCCTTCGCGTGGCGGGATTGTCCGAGCCCACCCTCGCAACGGTTCAGATGTTCGGACTTATTTCCACGGTCGGCACGTCGCTTCCGCGGCGATCAATGTTTCGCCCTTCTGGTTGGTCGCCGTCAGGTCGAGATCGACATGCCGGCGTCCCCCATCCACATAGATGCGCGTAACGACGCCCTTACAGGTAACGACATCGCCCGGCCAGGCTCGGGAACTGAATTTGACTGCGTACCGGCGGACGTTTTCCGGACCGAACCATTCCGCTGGTAATCGGCTCAGCACGCCCGCCGTGAACAATCCCATACCGAAGACAGTTGGCAGGCCCGCCTTCTCTGCGAAGGTCTGGTCGTGATGGATCGGGTTGTAATCGCCGCCGGCGCCGGCGTATCGGACGAAGTGCGTGCGGGTGAACTCCGGGGTCGTGAACTCCCGGACATCGCCTTCCTTGACACTTTCGAAGTTGTTCATCGTTAACTCGCCACCACTCCGCCGGTTTGTATCAGCGTGCTCTTTCCTCGCAGAACGATTTCACTACTCCAGGTCCTTTGCGGGAATGAGGGTTGCTGACGCCCCGATCAGCCGCCGACTGGCCTGGGCAGCTGCCTCGTTCGCGCTCCCACCCCTCCTCGTCGTGAGACTGACCCGCAACGTGATCCGCCGCCGGCAGTTCATGAAAGAGTACGCGATGGCGTTCCCGCTCGTCGTGCTCTTCAGCGTGATGTGGGCGATCGGCGAGTTCGTCGGTTATCTGTTCGGTCCCGGAGACAGCCTTCTGAAGGTTCGGTGACATGCGGATCGGCGTCGATGGGGCGTGCTGGGCCAATGCCCGCGGGTACGGCCGATTCACCCGGGAACTGTTGAGCGCGATCATCGAGCGGGCACCCGACGACGAGTTCGTCGTCTTCCTCGATGC